>PIVZ01000251.1 GCA_003354045.1 bacterium | reverse complement strand
GCACCAGCGTGATCGCCGCCGTAAGCGTCGTCTTCCCGTGATCCACGTGCCCGATCGTCCCGACGTTCACGTGAGGCTTCGTACGCTCAAACTTCGCCTTTGCCATCCCTTCGTCTCCTAGTTTCGACAGGTAAAGTTCTTGGAGCCCACGACCGGACTCGAACCGGTGACCTCTTCCTTACCAAGGAAGTGCTCTACCGCCTGAGCTACGTGGGCCCGTGCCAACAAATTGTCTTCCCCAAGCAGAGCCAAACCGGCACCGCGGCCGACAGAGAGCGGGAGACGAGATTCGAACTCGCGACCCTCAGCTTGGAAGGCTGATGCTCTAACCAACTGAGCTACTCCCGCCTACCTCGGCCAAAATCAATCCGTTCAAACTAAAACTCGTCGAGCGCGCCGTTCGACTACCTAACTCCCGTCTGCCAACGTCCCGGCGCCGCGCCCATCACTCAAACCTCAGTGGTGGAGAGGGGAGGATTCGAACCTCCGTAGGCATTCGCCGGCAGATTTACAGTCTGCTCCCTTTGGCCACTCGGGTACCTCTCCGAAGCTTCAACAATCCCTATGAAGCCGATGGCCAGACTTGAACTGGCAACCTACTGATTACAAATCAGTTGCTCTACCGAGTTGAGCTACATCGGCGTTGCGAAAAGCTGCCTTCGAATTCGCGGCCTCGACGGTGACGGCCTCGGCGGTAACCGTGCCCATGAAGCGGCCGGCCGCGGCAGCTAGCCACTTGGCTCGCTAAGTACCTGTCTTCTGGCGCCGATGTAAACGATGTTGTCTAGCAACCGTTACGCGAGGTGTCAACTCATTCCCCCACATCTGGCAACGAATTATCGAGCACCCGGTAGATGGCCAATGCCCCCGCAACCGAGGCATTGAGCGAATCCACCCGGCCGCGCATCGGCAGGCGCACCAGCTCGTCGCAGGCCTCGGCCACCAGGCGGCGTAAACCCTGGCCCTCGCTGCCCACCACCAGCCCCATCTTCTCGCGGCCGGCACCCGAATAACCGGAGGCCAGACAGCCGCTGGCGCGATGGTCGAGGCCGAACAGCCAAAACCCGGCATCGCGGGCTTCCTGAAGCGCTCTGGCCAGATTGGACACCCGGCAAACCGGCAAATAGACGGCGGCGCCGGCAGATATCCGCATTACCGTGGCATTTACGGCGGCCGCGCGCCGCGCCGGGACGACCACACCGAGGGCCCCGGCAGCCTCGGCGGTGCGGATCAAGGCCCCTAGATTGTGAGGATCGGCTATCTCGTCGAGGAACACCACGAGTCCGGACGGGGCCGCCAGCAGATCTCCTAACTCCCCGTAGCCGTAAGAAATATCGGCGGCGATGCCCTGACAACGGACGCCGACCAGCCGGTCGCACTCGCCACGGCCCATTGCCGAGACGGGGATTCCCAGAGCGCGGGCCCGGCTCGCCAACGCCTCGGCCCGCCTCCCTGCCCCTTCCTCGAGGAGAACCCGGTGTACCGCGCCACCCTGCTCGGAGGCCGCCGCGGCCGCGAGAGAGGCTTCCACGGCATTTGGGCCGCCGATCTCCATACGGGAGCCGCCCGTAGCGCGGCCGCGCCCGCGCGAGCCGCCGCGGGAGCCCTTGTGCCGCGACCTCCTATCTCTTGAACCAGCCATCGCCCTTTGCAACCAGCGCTTTTACAGCGGCCGGAGGCTTGTCTACTATGCTCCTTCCCATGGGTAAAACCCTGCAAAGGTACTTTCTCGCCGAAATCGGCGGGGCCTTCCTGGCGGGGCTCGCCATCTTCACGTTCGTACTGTTCATCCAGCGCGTCATCGACCTGATCGACATGGTTCTGACCCGCGGCGTCCCCGGCTATCTGGTGGGCAAGCTGTTTGTGACGATCCTGCCCTCGTTTCTCGAGATAACCATTCCCATGGCCCTCTTGCTCGGTGTCGTCGTGGCCTTCGGGCGGCTGGCAAGCGACGGCGAGCTGGTGGCGCTACGCGCCGCAGGGGTAAATATCTTTCAGATGATGAGGCCGGTACTGGTGTTCGCCACCGGCGTGGCCATCGTCACGCTCTCCCTGGCCGTATCGGTACGCCCCTGGGCCTTCCGCGAGCTGAGGTTCACTCTCTACGAGATCGCCAAGACACGCGCCACGGCGGCGCTCAGGCCCAGGCGTTTCAACACCGATTTCAAGGGGATGGTGATCTACGTCGATCGTCTCGACCCCGAGGGCGGCCTGCTCGAGGGGGTGATGCTGGCCGACGAGCGCGACAGCTTCCGGCGCACCACCGTGTTCGCCGACAGCGGCCGGGTGGTGAGCGACGAGGTATCGCAGACCCTCTACCTGCACCTCCTCGACGGCACCAGCATCGCCTTCGAGGCCGGCCAGGAAAGCTACGACTGGACGGATTTCGCCTCCCTCGAGGTGCATCTTGACAGCGAGCAACAGGCTATCGGGCCGCGGCCTGGCGTGACCGAACCTCGTGAGATGCGCTGGGACGACCTCATGCGCGCGCGCGACGCACGCCTGCAGGCCGGCGGTCCTGCCATCGGTGAGATTCTGGAGATCCATCGCAAGATGGCGATATCGATGGCCTCGCTGGTACTGGCCATCATCGCAGTGCCGCTGGGAATGCAGCCGAGCCGCTCGGTACGCGCTCGCGGCCTCGGCGTGAGCCTGGCCGTGATTGTGCTGTACTACATACTGCTGGCCGGGGCGGAGTTCGCTGCCCGCGCAGCGCTGATGCATCCGGGGCTGGCAATGTGGATACCGAACGGCGTGATGCTGGTGGCCGGCGGCTGGCTCTTCTACCGAGCCGCACGCGAGCGACTGCTCTACCCATCCTTCGCCGTGGCCCGCCGAGCCCGTCCGCGGCGGCAAACGGAAGGCAAACCGTGACTATACTTACCCGCTACGTAGTCACCCAGTACTTGAGGCTCTTCTTCCTCACGCTCACCGCCGGCGCCACCCTCTATATGGTGATCCACTTCTTCGATCGCATCGGCAATCTGTCGCGCTACGACCCTTCTACGGCGGCCATGGCTGCCTACTTCGTGTTTCGGCTTCCGGCCATGCTATCGGAGATATATCCGGCCGCCTCGCTGCTGGCGGTCTTGCTGAGCCTCGGCCTTGCGGCCCGCAACCGCGAGATACTGGCGCTCAGGGCGTGCGGAATAAGCACCTGGCAGCTTGCCGTTCCGCTGATCGCCGTGGCCGCGGCCATGAGCGTGCTGGTACTTGCGTGGAACGAGATGGTCGTCCCCCCCACCATGGCGCGTTGCCGCTACCTCAATGACGTGGTGATCAAGAAGAAGACCTTCCAAGGCGCCTTCAACGCAACCTCTCTGTGGTTTCAGGATACGCAGGGCTTCATCAGCATCGACTTCTACGATGCCAACCAGCAGGCGATCTACGGGCTCACCCTTTACGATGCCGACCCGTCCTTCCAGCTCAACCGCATCATAGAGGTCCCGGTGCTGCGCTGGCGCGACGAGCGCTGGCGGGCCGAAGTGGGAACGGTAAAGAACATCGGTCCGGACGGCGAGATACTGGATCGCTTCCTCGAGCCAGGCGAGTTCGAGCTCAGTGAAGACCCTCGCGACCTGGCCGCCCGGCGGCGCCGGGCTGACGAATTCAGCTTCCTGCAGCTGAAGAACCAGATCGATGTGCTGCGCGCCAAGGGGCTCAACGCCGACGAGTTCGTCGTTGACCTGCACCACAAGATGGCCTTGCCGTTTGCCGGGCTGGTCACCGTGCTGGTCGGCTTTCCGTTGGCTGTGCGTGGGGGCCGCCGTGCCGGTATTGCCCACAACGTCGCCCTCGGTCTGGCCGTCGGCTTTGCCTACTTCGTGGTGACTGCCGTAGCTCTCTCGGCCGGACGTGCAGGCGGGATCCCGCCGGTGCTGGCTGCGTGGACGGCCAACTCGCTGTTCATCGTGCTTGCCGGGGCCCTATATATCGGGGCCGACACCGCATAGCCCTCGTTTCTCGCGGGTAAGCCTGTGCATCGCCGCGAGCGCAGGACGGCCCACGACTGCGGTCGCAAAGGTTTCGGGGAAAACCCCGGGCTATCTCTTGGAGTACTGAGGCCGCTTACGAGCTTTGTGGCGACGGTATTTCTTGCGCTAGACCTGACGTGCATCGCGGGTGAGGAAGCCCGCCTTCTTGAGCGTCGGCCTGAGGTCCGCGTCCATCAACAGCAGCGCCCGCGAGATACCCAGGCGGATGGCGCTGGCCTGTGCCGAGATGCCGCCGCCGGCAACCTTGGCCATGACATCGAAGTCGCTGCCGCGGCCGGTGAGGTCGAAGGGCTGTGCAATGACCATCCGCGAGGTAGGACGCGGGAAGTAGTCGGCAAGCTCGCGGTTATTGACGGTCATCTTGCCGGTGCCGGGCCGCAGCCAAACCCTGGCCACGGCGGACTTTCGTTTGCCGGTTGCGGGATACTCTTGGGTCACTGCCATAGTCTCTTCGTGCGCGTCTTTCGCGGCCGTCTTCTACAGTGGCAACGGCTCGGGCTTTTGGGAGGTGTGCGGATGCTCACCGCCGGCGTAAATCTTGAGCTTGTGGGCAAGCTGCCGCCCCAGACGGTTCTTCGGCAGCATCCCGACCACCGCCTTGCGGAGCACGTCTTCGGGCCGCTTGGCCAGCAGCTCACCGGCCGTGCGCGAGCGTATGCCGCCCGGGTAGCCGGAGTGGCGGTAGTAGATCTTCTGATCCAGCTTGTTGCCGGTGAGACGAATCTTCTCGGCATTGACGACGACGACAAAATCGCCGCAGTCCACGTGGGGGGTGAAAGCGGGGTTGTTCTTGCCACGCAAGGTGGAGGCCACACGGGTGGCCAGGCGTCCCAGCACCAGGTCGGTGGCGTCCACCACGTACCACTTGCGGGCCGCGCGCCCCTCTTCCACAGTCAGACTTCTCGTTACCTTCTGCATCCGCTCTCCGGAATGGGCCCCCCGCACCGACTACCGATCCGAGGACCACCCCAAAGTATGAAATGGCGGGGCCGACGAGACTTGAACTCGCGACCTCCGGCGTGACAGGCCGGCGTTCTAACCAAACTGAACTACGACCCCGCTATCCCTACCTGTCCCGGCCGCTGCCAGCACAGTCTGCGGTTCCTAACAGCAACCTCGGCGCACTTCAAGCGCGGCCGCTAGGCGGAGGCAGCCGCCCGCGCAGCCACGCAGCGGCCCTTTCAAAGCGGGAGCCGCGCCTCAGGCCTGCCGTCTGAGCTCGTCAAGGTCGAGGGGGTCGCCCTTGCTGGGCTCGCGGCGCATGGAGATGGCGGCGACCGGGCAGACCGTCTCGCAGACCTCGCAACCCATGCACTTGGTCTCGTTGATGACGGCCGTCTCCCCATCCTCGGACATGCTGATGGCCAAGAAGTTGCACGTGTCGTCGGCGCACAGCCCACAGCCGTTGCACTCCTCGCTTATCTCGGCCACGTAGCCGGAGGGGGCCAGCAACGGCAGAGCGCCCTCCATCGTGTTCCAGGTGCGCATGCCCATGCAGCAGCAGCCGCAGCAGTTGCAGATGGCATCCATGCGATTGCCGGCGGCGTGCTCGAAGTAGGCGGTGTGGACGAAACCCTTCTCGTGGCAGGACTCGAGAATGTCGAGTGCCTTGTCTTGCGAGATGCGGTGATAGTTCTCGTTCTCCTCGTCCATGAACGTGACCCACGGCTCGCCGATGAACAGGCAGACGTCCTGCTCGCCCTCGGGCAGACACGGGTCCTCGGCAGCCGATCGGCACGGGCAGCGCCCGGCCGCCACCGCCTCGGGGCTCTGGATGACGATGTCGCGGGCAATCTTGAACGGGACCACCCTCTCGGGAGGACTGAGGTTGACGTTCTCCTTTAGCGTGAAGAACTTGCGGACGTCCTGCGGCCTGACCACTTTGCCGTGGTAGAGGCTCGTGTCGGCGCTGTCCGCCGTCTCGGCCACGTGCCAGGCCACGGCACTGAGCATCTCCTCGATGGCCGGATCGAGCGGTGGCATCTCTTTGGGCTCCATGCCCCCGACCTCGAGCGCCTTGTTGAAGAAGTGCTCCGTGTACTTGAGATAGAGATAGCCGCTCCAGAAATCCCCCTTCCGTTCCGGCGGAAAGGCATCGAAGAGATCCTTGGTAATCTTACGGTGCATTCGCTCGCTCCCCTTTCACACGCTCCACGGCTCCTTCCATCTCGGGGCTCGAAGACACGGCCCCTCTCTGCCGCAACGTGCTACGCAGCCGATTTCACAGGCTCGACCGACGCCGTGCAAGCGAAGAGGTCGTACCTCCTGCAAAGGGAGTCAGGTCCCGTTTCTGTGAACGCGAGGTCCCGATCGACGCCACCGACGAGAAGTCGAAAGCCGCGACTTGACCCCCTTGGATTGGAATGGGCGGTGGCAGGCTCGAACTGCCGACCCCCGGCTTGTAAGGCCGATGCTCTCCCAGCTGAGCTAACCGCCCCTGAGGTGTGGCTTCACCGCGGACGCCGGCCCGAGTGTGCGGGCCGAATGACCGCCGCGGCTAGTGTGTTACGATCTCGCCCTTCTCCGAACTCGTCTCGGGCAGCTTCATGGGCAGAGCGCCGAGGTCGCGGGGTCGTTTCATCGAGAACACCGTCTCGCGTCCCTCGGGCAGTACCAGCGCGGCATCTAGGACGTCGTCCATGTGCTCGACCGGGACGAGCTCGACGGCGCGCAGCACCGTGGCCGGGATCTCCTTGATGTCCTTGGCGTTCTCAGCCGGGATGATGATCTTGGTCACGCCCGCGCGGTGGGCGGCCATGGTTTTCTCCTTGAGCCCGCCGATTGGCAACACTCGACCCCGAAGAGTGAGCTCCCCGGTCATCGCCACATCGTGACGCACGGCAAGTCGCGTTAGCGCGGAGACCACCGAGGTCGCCAATGTAATCCCGGCCGAGGGACCGTCCTTGGGAATCGCGCCCTCGGGAACGTGAATGTGCACGTCGATGGATTGGTAGAAATCCT
>PIVZ01000250.1 GCA_003354045.1 bacterium | reverse complement strand
TCAAGGAGATCATCCCAGTGGCCGGCAAGTACGACGAGGCCGAGGAGTTCCCGTATGAGCTTTTCAAGAAGGCCTGGGAGATCGGCCTCATGAACACCGAGGTGCCGCCCGAGTATGGCGGCCTCGGGCTCGGGCTTCTCGACGCGATTCTCGTCAACGAGGAAATAAACTACGGTTGCACGGCCGTGGGCACCACGATCGCGGCCAACGCTCTGTCGTTCACCCCGTTGCTCATCGCCGGCAGCGACGAGCAGAAGCGCGAGTATCTCGGAAGGCTTATCGACGACTGCCAGTTCGCAGCCTACAGTCTGACCGAACCTGGCTCCGGCTCCGATGCCGCCGCCCTCTCGACGACATACCGTCAAGTCGGCGACGAGTACGTCTTGAACGGCGTCAAGCACTTCATCACCAACGGCAGCGTTGCGAACTGGCACACGGTTTTCGCGACCAAGGACAAGGCGATGCGCCACTCCGGCATCTCCGCCTTCGTGGTGCCTGCCGACGCCGAGGGGTTCTCGACCAACAAGATGAAGGGCAAGCTCGGCCAGCGTGCCTCGGATACCGCCGAGGTGGTCCTCGAAGACGTGCGCGTTCCCAAGTCGGCGATGATCGGCGAAGAAGGCCAGGGCTTCAAGATCGCCATGCAGACCTTCGACCGCACCCGGCCGATGATCGGATGCGCCTGCATCGGGATCACCGAGCGGGCCATCGACGAGTGTGCTCGCTATGCGCTCGACCGCCAGCAGTTCGGCCAGCCGATCGCCAACTTCCAGGCGATCCAGTTCATGCTGGCCGACATGGCGATCGACCTCGAGGCAATGCGGCTGCTGACCTACAAGGCCGGCTGGCTCATCGACACGGGCCAGCGCTCACCGATCGGAACGAGCTACGCCAAGGCTTTCTCGGCCGACCATGCGATGCAGGCAGCGACCAACGCCGTACAGATCTTTGGCGGCTACGGTTACTTCAACGAGTACCCGGTGGAGAAGCTGATGCGCGATGCCAAGCTCGTGCAGATCTACGAGGGAACCTCGCAGATTCAGCGCGTCGTCATAGCACGCAAGATTCTCAGCCAGTGAGCGGTGGCCCGGAGCAGCGATGACCCAAGCAACGCTCGGCTCCGGCCCGACCTCGCACTCGTTCTTCTCGCAGAGGCTGAGGCTTCACTACGTGGACTACGGGGGGGCGGGCAATCCCCTGCTCGTCCTCGTCCACGGTGGCCGGGATCATTGCCGTAACTGGGATTTCGTCGCCGCCGAATTGATCGATCGTTATCACGTCATCGCGCCCGACCTGCGCGGCCACGGCGATTCGGCGTGGGTGACGGGCTCGCAGTATGGGATGGCCGACTACGTCCTCGACCTGGCCCAGCTCCTCGAGCACGTCGGCGAGGCCCCGGTCACGCTGGTCGGCCACTCGCTCGGCGGCGGCATAGTGCTCCAGTATGCGGGCATCTACCCGGACGCGGTCGTCAAGGTGGCTGCAATCGAGGGCCTCGGCCCGCCTGCCGAACTGATCGCGGACCGTCCGATCGAAGAGCGCATGAGCGATTGGATCTCGACCATGAAGAGCCTGGCCGTGCGCAAGCCGCACCATTACGAAAGTCTCGAGCAAGCCGAGGCGCGCATGCGCGACGCTAACCCGCACCTCTCTCGGGAAATGGCCGCACATCTCACTCTCAACGGCACCATGCGGCTAGAAGACGGCTCCTACGCCTGGAAGTTCGACAACTACGTGCGCGCGTGGCCGCCGCAGCGCTACGACCTCGAGGGTCTGCACCGCCTGTGGAGCCGCATCGACTGTCCGGCGCTGCTGGTGCGCGGTAAGGAGAGCTGGGCAGCCAACCCGGAAGAGGGTGGTCAAGCGGCCTTCTTCAGCGACTACACCTATGCCGAAATCGGAGATGCCGGCCACTGGGTCCACCACGACCGCCTCGAGGAGTTCATGAAACACCTTCACGCGTTTCTCGACGACAGCGCAGCGAACAAAGGGGAGGATCGATGAGCGCGACGATGCAACCGAGCGCCGAGCTCTCACGCCTGCTGGCCGAGCTCTCCTACAGAGAGGGCCGCTTCCGGCTTGCTTCCGGGCGCGAGAGCGATTTCTACGTGGACGTCAAGCAGACCGTGTTCTCCGCGGCTGGTGCGCAACTCACGGGAGAGCTGCTGCTCGAGCGCTTGGCCGCCCATGAGATAGCCTCGGTGGGGGGCATGGCCGTGGGCGCAGTGCCGCTGATCAGCATGGCACTGGTAGCGGCCGCCGCCCGCGATTACGGGCTCTCTGGCTTCTTCGTACGCCGCGAGGTCAAGGACCACGGCACCGCGCGCCGCCTGGACGGTATCTTTGATGCCGCCGCCCGCATCGCGCTGGTGGAAGACGTGGTCACGACCGGCGGTTCCACGCTGGCCGCTGTCGATGCAGTGGAGGCCGCCGGCGCAACGGTTTCGCTGATCGTCACTGTCGTCGATCGCGAGGAAGACGACGGCATGCAGCTGCTGCGCTCACGTGTCGAGGCCGTCGAGGCCCTGGCCACGCGCACCTCCATCATCGCCGCCGCCAAAGCGCGCTGAGCGCCGCCAGGCCCGAGCCAGCCGGCTCTAACGGGCACGCAGCGCTACTCGCACGAGCCGGTATACCGCGTGTGCGGCCCGGCCAACAAGAAACGGGAGACCCGTGGTGGGTCTCCCGTCAGTTGCGCCGCCCGCAAGCGGCGACAAATCGATTCGTCGCGCTCCTAGCCGGGGATCTTGCCCTGCAGGAAGAACGCGATGACCAGTGCGTAGATCGCCAGCGCCTCCATGAAGGCGATGCCGATGATCATCGGGGTCTGGATGCGATCGGCCGAGTTCGGATTGCGCCCGATCGATTCCATGGCCGCGGCCACCGCACGGCCCTGGCCGAGCCCGGCGCCGATGGCGGCGCCCGAAATCGCGATACCGGCCGCCAGCGCAATCAGGCCGTCGCCGCCGTAGCCGCCGCCGCTTGCTCCTTCCTTGGCCAGAGCCAGAGTGCCGCTACCGAGCGTGGCCACCACGCTGGCCGCCAACGCGTACGTAAGTTGCTTGATCCTTCCCATGTCTTGTCTCCTTGTCTGCGGCGCCACCTTGTTCTTCGCTGCCACCACGTCCTCTGTCATCTTCCACTACCGCGAGACGGCGCCATTTCCCGTGTCCGATCTCCTGTTGCTCAGTGATGCGCCTCGCCATGGCCGACGGCCAGCGAAACATAGATCACCGTGAGCAGGGTGAACACGAAAGCCTGAATGAGCGATACGAACGCTCCCAAGAAATAAAACGCGACCGGAATGACCAGCTTGGTGAGATCGGTAAAGATCTCGAGGACCAGGTGGTCGCCGGTCATGTTGCCGAAAAGTCGCAGGGCCAGCGAGACGGGCCGCACCAGGTTGTCGATGATCTCGAGCGGAATCATCAGGAAGCCGAGCCACCAGATCGGGCCGACGAAATGCTTGAGGTAGTTGACCAACCCCTGGGACCGCACGCCGATTGCGTTGTAGGCCAGGAAAGAGGCCACGCCGAGGCCGAAGGTTATGTTGAAGTCCGAGGTCGGAGGCGCAAAGCCGGGCACCAGCCCCATCAGATTGCCGATCAGGATGAAGATGAAGAAGCTGCCGAACAGCGGCACGTAGCTTCTTCCCGCCGGTCCCATGACGCCTTCGGTGATCGATCGTACGCCGTCAACCAAAAGCTCGGCAAGGTTGCGCGTGCTCAACCGTTCGTCGGGCACCAGGTGGGTGCCAGCGGCGCGCGCCATGGCCAGTTGGCGGTTGGCCCGTGCGGCGAACAGCACCAGCAAAAGCGCCACCAGGGTGGCATGCACAGTATGCGGGGCCAGGGTATTCAGGCCGGGAATCAGGCCGATCCACGTTATCGGATGATGTTCCATTCTCTAGTCCTGAATTGCACCCTCGTCGTCGCCGGCCCCACCGACGGGCTCCCCGAGCAGCACCGCTTCGGCTACCGCCGCGACCAGAAGCAACGACGCGCCGAAGGCGAATGACAGCGGCGCGACGGGGAACTGTCGGAACACGGCTACCAGCAGTAGTGACAGCAGGAGCAGCTTGGCGCCGAGCAACGCAAAAGCCACGCCCTTGCTCGCGCCGGGCGTTATTTGTCGTGAAACGAGCAGACGAATCAAATGGACGTTGACGAGCATGAAGGCGCCGCCGAGCAGCAGGCTCACCGGGGCCGCGGCGCCCGAGAGAGCGGCCACGGCGGCGGCGGCCGCCACCATGGCCATCGTCAGCCGCACCACCCGGCCGAGATCCACCGAGCGCAGCGTCACCCGTCTTCGTCCTCGTCGCTACCGACCAGTTGGAGGAGCCGGCGCACGGCGGCCACGAAGGCACCGAGCGTGAGGACCAGAGTGAGCAGCGGAGCGCTGCCGAGCTTGCCATCGAGGTAGACGCCGAGCGCCGCTCCCGCGGCGACCGGCCAGCCGAGGGTCCCGGCAATAGCCAAGGCCCGGTAGATGCGAGACTGCCCGGGCTCCTCTTCCACGATCAGTCCGACGCGGCCAGCGCGCGCCCCACCGCGGCTACGGTCTCCGCGAGCTGCTCGTCCGTGTGGGCCAAAGACACGAACCACGCCTCGAACTGTGAAGGCGGAATCCACACGCCTTCATCGATCAGCGCTTGGAAGAAGCGGCCGAAACGCACGGTGTCGGTGGTCAGGGCATCGTCGTAGTTGCGCACCTGGCCGGGGCCGAAGAACAGGGTGAGCATCGAGCCCACCCTCTGCACGCAGCCGGGACGTTCGCCCAGGGCCTCGCGCAGGCCGGCGGCCAAACCGGCGGCTTTCTCCTCGAGCGCGCCGTAGGCTGCCGCGTCGAGCTTCTCGACCGTGGCCAGACCGGCCGCGGCCGCCAGCGGGTTGCCCGAAAGAGTGCCGGCCTGGTAGACGGGACCGCCGGGCGATATCTGGTCCATCAGCGCGGCGCCTCCGCCATAGGCGCCCACCGGCAGCCCGCCGCCGATCACCTTGCCGAGACAGGTGAGGTCGGGGCGCACCTGGGTGACACTCTGGTAGCCGGCAGGCCCGAGCCTGAGACCGGTCATCACTTCGTCGAAGATGAGGAGGGCGTCGGCCTGGCCGGTTATCTCGCGCAGGCCTTCGAGGAATCCCGGCTCGGGCGCCACCACGCCCATATTGCCGGCCACCGGCTCGACAATCACCGCGGCCACCGCGTCGTCGCAGACGGCGCCGACGGAGTCGAGATCGTTGAATTCGGCAACCCGAGTGAGAGCACCGACCGCGGCCGGTACACCCGGACTGTCGGGCACGCCGAAGGTGGTGGCGCCGGAGCCGGCGCGGACCAGGAGGCCGTCACTGTGACCGTGATAGCAACCGGCGAACTTCACTATGGCGTCACGCCCGGTGGCGGCACGCGCAAGGCGAAGCGCGCTCATCGTTGCCTCGGTACCAGAGTTGACCAGTCGTAGCCGCTCGATCGAGGCGAAGCGTTCGCACAGAGCTGCAACCAGTTCGACCTCGAGCTCAGTGGAGGCGCCAAAGCTGGTGCCAGCACGCGCCGCTTCGATGAGGGCAGCGAGGACATCGGGCTCGGCGTGACCGAGTATCATCGGACCCCATGAGCCGACGTAGTCGATGTAGCTGCGCCCGTCCGCGTCCGTTATCGACGCGCCGGAAGCCGAGGCTGCAAAGTTCGGGCTTCCGCCCACCGATGCCCACGCTCGCACCGGCGAGCTAACACCGCCCGGCATGAGGCCGAGCGCACGTTCGAATAGTTTTTGCGATTTCTTGCTTTGCATTTCGTTACTTAGCGCGGGCCATCCCCAGCGTGTGCGTTCACGCCACTGGTAGTGTCGTTTTCAAGCATGCGTTATCTCGCGAGCTTAGAGATTTGTGAAGCGTCATCTCTTGCAACGTGGCCTTCAACGCCGTACACGTCGCACAGTCGCGGGCGGGCATCAACGGTCAGGGTCAGGCGAGCAATGCCATGTCCGTGACGGCTGGTCGGTCGGCGCGGAATCAGCGATAGCACGAGTTTCCAAAACGCCATCGCATAGGCTTATCAACAGGTGTGGATAAGGCTGTGCTCAACTATGGAGCCGGCTTGGATACTGCGTCGAACAACAATCTGAAAGAGACCTGGAATCAGACACTTAGATCGCTTCGGGCGCGTATCGAGCGGGATGAGTTCGATCACTGGATCGAGCCGATGGTACCCGTCGCTGCGGCTGCTCAGACGCTGGAAATCTCGGTGCCGAACCGGCTGTTCGCATCTTGGGTGCAAGAGAATTACCTCGACCTTCTCACCAAAGCCTGGGTCGAGGCGAGCGGCCGCAAGACCACGTTCACCTTCACCTGGGACGACTCACGCCGCCAGGGCGAGCTCTTCAAGGATCTGATCAGGAAGGATGACCGCAAGAGCACCGGCGGCAGCCGGCGCGACGGCAGCGGTCTCATAGAGCGCTACGATTTCACCAGCTTCGTGGTCGGCCCGAGCAATCAGTTCGCCCGCGCTGCCGCCATGGCTGTGGCCAACCAGCCCGGTACCCTTTACAACCCTTTCTTCCTCTATGGCGGTGTGGGGCTCGGCAAGACCCATCTGGCCAACGCGATTGCCAAGGCTTTGCGCGACGAAGCCGAGTCGATGCGCGTCATGTTCCTCTCGGCCGAGAGCTTCACCAACCAGTTCATCGATGCGATCGCACGTAACCGGGCGCCGGCGTTCAAGAACCGAATGCGCAAGGTCGATGTTCTCATCCTTGACGACGTCCAGTTTCTGGCGCGCCGCGAGCGAACCCAGGAGGAGTTCTTTCACGTTTTCAACGCCCTCTATGAGAGCGGCCGGCAAATCATCCTTACTTCCGATAAGTTCCCCAACGAGCTCGACGGTGTCGCTGAGCGCCTGTGTAACCGCTTCGGCTGGGGCCTGGTCGCCGACATCCAGCCCCCCGACATGGAGACGCGCGTGGCCATACTCG
>PIVZ01000249.1 GCA_003354045.1 bacterium | reverse complement strand
CATCGCTGTCTCGCTTGCAGAAATCCACCTCCTCTACGTAGGCGTAGTAGGCCTCGTCGAAGAGTCCGATTTCTTCGAAGACTTCCTTGCGGATGGCCATCACACAGCCGGTGATCGAGTTGATCTCACGAGGTTTGTCGAACTTCGGGCCGTCGGGCTTGCCCGTATTCCTACGTGCGAGCAGCAGGGGATAGATGACGTTCTCTCCCGTGGACCAGATCGTACATCCGTCGGCGCACAGTATCTTTGGCGTGGCGATGTCAGCGCCCGCGTCACGCTCGAGAGTAGTTGCCAGGCGACCAAGAGCATCCGGTTTGAAGACCGTGTCGTTGTTCACGAGCAATATGATCTTTGCCCCGTCGTCGGCCAGAAAGTGTTTGATGCCGCGGTTCATCCCGCCGGGGAAGCCTTCGTTTGTCTCGATACGCAGGACGTTCGTGCGCCGAGCACCGCCATAACGCTCGGCGAGCGCTTCGTGGGAGCCGTCCCCGGAGCCGTTGTCCACGATGGTTATCGCTGCGGGTGCCGGATCGCAGCTCAAAAGAGAGTCCACGCACTCCACCGTATCGGTCAAGCCGTTATAGTTGAGGACGACGATCCCGATCGGGACTTCGCTAGCTTTCACCTGATATCCGCTCGGGCGCCATTCGCTCCGGCAGGGGGGCCCCCTTGCTCAAACAGTGGACCAGTTGGGCGTTAGCGGTGCAAGTTGGCTAACATGGCGTGAGCCGCAAGCGCACGGCGACGAACCGGGGACGCGGGACGACGAGACGCAGGCGGGTGGAGATGAGTCGTGAGCGCGGGGCGGCGAGACGCAGGCGAGGGGCGATGAGTTCCGCGCGTGCGGAGACGATCCGCAGGCTTGAGATGCAGTACCGCGGACCTGTGGCGATATGGACGACGGAGAAAAGACATGAGTCAATCGAGACTGGCAATGGTAACGGGGGGAGCCGGGGGCATCGGAAGCGACATCTGTCGCAGGCTGGCCGCGGCCGGCCACCATGTGGTGGTAGCCGATCTCTCGCTCGAGGCATGCGAGAGCTTGGCGCAAGAGCTGGGCGGCACCGGCCTGGTGCTCGACGTCTCCGATCCCGAGGCCGTGACCGCGGCAATCGCAAAGACGAGCGGGAACCGCGGCCCGGTGGAAATCTGCGTGAACTGCGTAGGCTGGGACGAAGCCAAGCCGTTCCTGGAGACCGACGAGGCGTTCTCGGCCAAGGTGCTCGACATCAATCTGGCCGGCCCGATTCGTGTGATACGCGATGTGCTGCCGGGCATGATCGATGCCGGCTGGGGACGGATCGTCAACATCGCATCCGATGCAGGGCGCGTGGGCTCCTCCCTGGAGTCGGTCTACTCGGCTGCAAAGGGCGGCATGATCGCCTTCTCCAAGACCATGGCTCGCGAGTTTGCGCGCTATGCGATCACCGTGAACACGGTCTGCCCGGGGCCGACCGACACGGCGCTTCTCTCGGGGATGATCGATGACAGCGAAACGTTCGGACGCGTGATATCGGCGATTACGAAATCCGTGCCGCTACGCCGTCTCGGCAAACCCGACGACTTCGGCCCGGCAGTGGCGTTCCTGTGCTCCGAGGAAGCCGGGTTCATAACCGGCCAGACCCTGTCGGTAAGCGGCGGTCTGACCATGGCCGGATAGCAGGGCGCCCGGAATCGCGGAGCCCGGCTGCGGAGGCCCGAGCAACCATGAGCAAGAACGAGACAGCCTCGCTAATTCTCAAGAACCTGGTGTTCACAGTCGTCGTGCCAGGTACTGCAACGGTACTGATCCCTTGCACGATCCTCGGTTTCCCCGACTTTTCCTCGATCGCGCAACTGTCGGCTTTGCAGTGGGTCGGAATCGTCCCGCTACTCATAGGTGTCTGTATCTACGTCTGGTGCGTCTTTGATTTCGCTTTTGCCGGACGCGGTACGCCCGCACCCATCGACCCGCCAAAGGAGCTCGTCGTAAGAGGGCTATACCGGTTCACGAGGAATCCGATGTACGTAGGCGTCCTGTCGGTTGTCGTCAGCGAGGCAGTTCTGTTCGGCTCCGCCGCCGTTCTCTTGTACGCCGCCTGCCTGTTGACCGTGTTTCACAGCTTCGTCGTCTTCTACGAAGAACCGACACTGCGGCGTTTGTTCGGCGAGGGCTACGACAAATATTGCGCGACGGTCCCCCGCTGGGCCGGCACCCCACGTCGTTGAACGATCGGCGTTGATGGAACCGTCATGCGCCCCGCTCAGTGGAAGATGAGCTTGTAGCCTTCCATGAAGACGTAGAAGGCGTGCGTTCCGCCACCCCAGATCAAGAAGACGAACACGGACGCAAGAGCGAGCAGAATGGCACCGACGGGGCCTCGCGTGAAAACCGCCGCCGGCGTGGTATCCGCGGGGCGATCCCTCAATCGGTAGACGATCTCACAGATGCCCATCTGACCGATGGCGCCGCACACCATCAGAAGGAAGACCGTGTTCAGGCCGAAGTAGAGGCTCTCGGCAAGTGTGAAGTTGACACTCACACGCACGATCTCTTTCACGTTCCAGACGACCGGCGTCACCAAACACGCTGCGACCAGCACCGGAACGCCGGCTCCACGTGATCTGCCTGCGTAATAGATGACGGTCGGGCCGAACCCGATCGCCACCCATGAGATCAAGCCAAAGACGGTTGCCAAAGGACGGTGCAGCCCGGGAGCGAACATCCGCCACAGGTTGTAGTAGAGGCCGAGAGAGACGAAGGCCGCGAGAAAGACAGCCACGGCCGGCCCTGCCACTGCCTTCTCGCCTGAACCCGCCGGCATCAATCCGTCCTCTTGCGCCTGAGCCAATCGAGCGCAGCGCGCATTTCCTCGAGCTTGTCCTTGGCGCCCGGCTCGGCGGTCAGATTGTGCTTCTGGCGCGGGTCGGCGACGACATCGTAGAGCTCGGGCACCCGCGAGGTGGCGTACTCTATGTACATGTGGGTGTCGGTGCGCACAGCGTCCATCTCCGGCACGTTGTAGGGAAACTCCTTGAAGTACTCGTAGAGCCAGGCGCTACGTCCGCTGGCGGACTCCGACTCGAGCGCCGGCACCATGCTCTGCCCATCCATCCATTGCGGAATGGGGGCTCCGGCCAAATCGAGCAGAGTCGGCGCCACATCTATATTGAGCACCATCTGCGGCGTGCGACGGCCGGCGCCGCTTGTGAGCGGGGGATAGCGAACGATCATCGGAATTCGGATCGATTCCTCGTAGGGCCAGCGCTTGTCCACCAATCGGTGCTCGCCCCAGAAGAAGCCGTTATCCGTCGTGTAGATGATTACCGTCTCATCGAGGATGCCCATCTCTTCGAGGCGAGAGACGATGCGGCCAATCTCGCGGTCCAGCGCGGTGATGGCCGCGCTGTAGTTTCTCATGTGGCGGCTGATCGGCCCGAGCGTGCCCGAATAGAGGAATCCACGGGTAGAGCCCACCCACGGGTCCGCCTCCTCGGGTAGCTCGAGTTCCTCGTCGTCGTACATTCCCGCAAGATCCGGCGGCGGCAGGAACTCGTGATGGACCGCCTTGTGGGCAAGATAAAGGACGAAAGGGTTCTCGCGGGGCCTGTCGATGAACTCGAGGGCGTAGTCGGTAAGCTCGGTCGTTATGTAAGGCGTTCGCGAAGGTGTCTCGACCCCATCGACGATGAGCGGACAGTCGAAGTAGCGCCCCTGCCCTCCCTGCTCGGTAAAGGTAATGAAGCGGTCCACACCGCGCAGGTTCGGCAGACGCCCGGGCATATGCCATTTGCCGATGAAGGCGGTGTCGTAGCCCTCCTTCTCGAGCAACTCGAGGACGGTCACGTTCTCGTCCTTCCACACGCTGATGTTGTTTCTCACCCCATGGCTGTGGACGTACTGGCCGGTCAGGAAGCTCGCGCGGCTCGGGCTGCAAAGAGATGTCGTGACGAAGGCGTTGTCGAAGGCCACCCCTTGCTCGGAGAGGCGGTCCATCGTCGGCGTCTGGATGAACGGGTGCCCAGTCGAGCCCAGGTAATCCCAACGGTGGTCGTCGCTGAGTATGACGACGAGGTTGGGGCGCGTTACCGCCGCTTCTTGCGCATGTGCCCGCGGCAGCGAGGCCGCAGCAAGAATGGCAGCAACGGCAACGGCGGCAACCGCTACCTTTCCCCAGTTGTGGCAAATCGCCCGCACTGAAGGGGTCAAGTCGCGGCTTTCGACTTCAGCATCGGCGTCGGCGTCGCAAATCACTGTTTCATCCCTTAGGCATTCAGGAGAGGGTCACCTCGCCTTCGAAAGAAAACCCTTTCACCCCGCCTGAGGCCACACAACACGACTACCTCCAGGGTGCAGCATGTTGCCCCCGGCGCCAAATACCGCCCCTAAATGCCTATCAAGCCCGCCCTCGGGCTTGCGCCAGTGCACCGCATTTCTCTTCCGTCAAGCCGACTTAGGGCGTTTCGGAACTCAGCTTCAGTAGTTGGCCTGCAATGTGCTCACTGATGACGGCAGGGGGCAGCCAGGTCGAACGCGCAAGCTGCGACGCAAGGCGCTGACCGACCCCAAACCGGGCAAAGTCGAAGGGAGACAATCAGGCAATGAAAATCGTATTTGAAGCATTTCCGAAGCAGCAGCTCTTGGTCATGGGCCTGAGCGCTCTGCTCGCGTTGGCGGTTAACGTGCGCGGCGCCGATGCGCAAGTGACGATGTGGTATCAATCGGGGGCCTTCGGGCTCGTACGTGCCGACGTCGAGGCCGACGGATCGACGGTTACTTTCTCCGAGAGCACGATCGTGCCCGACACGACCATTACCGCTGGCGGCGCCTACGGCATAACCGAGTTGCTCGACGGCTCGTTGCTGGCGTGTATGGGATCGGGCGCCGGCCCTTTCACGATGCATTGTGTCCACATCCCCACCCCGCCGGCTCCCGGCGAGCTGACGACAGCCGCTACGGACCTCGGCCTCTTTCCGAGCGGGATCGGCTTCGAGGGCCTCTACACGGATTGTGACGGGCGGCTTTACGCCGTCGATACCGGCACCACCAACGTCACGGCAGTGGGGAACCGCTTGCTACGTTTCACTGGCGACGTTCTTAGCGGCGACTACAGCTTCGAAGAGATCGTCTCTCTGGCCGCGGTGGGCGACATAGACGATCTCGGTCCGGGAATCGACGACGCCGGCCGCGTGACCGACAACCCGGGCTTCATGATCGATACGACCACGGTCTTCACCATCCATTACCTGACCGGGAGCTCGGGTCTGGTTGGAACGTCCGGCGGCCGCTGGGGCATCCACGCAGTTGACAGGAGCCGTTTCAGCGACGGCGAGTCGCGAGTGTTCGTCCTAAACAACGACGGAGCGCTGCGCCGAGCCGACCCCGACACGGCGGCAACGCTCGAGACGCTCGGGACGGGACCAGGCACCGCAGCTATCTACCTGACTGGCGCGCTCGGCACTTGTGTCAGCGCCATTCCGCCGACCTGCGGAGACGACACCGTCAACCTCGCCGAAGAGTGCGACGGCACCGACGACTCCGCCTGTCCGGGGGAATGCATCGCGGCCGGCGAGACGAACGAGTGCACGTGTTCTACGGGTCCTGGTGGCAACGGCGGATGCAGCGGCTTCCCCGCGGGTGGCTACGAGAAGAAGTCCTCGCCGATGCCGAGAATCATCGTGGGCGTCGCCTTTGGTCCGACACCACTGCCGCGACGGGGTCGTGCACTGGCGGCTGAAGACGAGACAGATACCTGGCGGATCAGAGCCGTAACCAACACCAAGGACTCACCAACCGACGTCGAGGCTTACTTCGGCGGCTGCGTGGGAGATGGGCCGGTTGTCGAGTGCTCGTCCGCTCCGATCGTCGGCATCGACTTCGCCTCCGACGAATTCGACCTCGGCGTGGATACGGAGGAGCCGTCCGAGGCGCGCTTCCACCTGGGCCCGTCCTGGACATACAACGCAAAGAGACGGCTGGCAAAATACAGAGGAGGGTGTGCCCTGCGCAGCGGCGGGACGTGCAATGGTCGGATGAGAGTGGCGATCACACCGAAGAAGACCAAGATCATCGCCAGGACGATCGCTCCTTCGGCTCCCTTGCTCACCGCGCCGAGCGCATCGCCACCTCCGCTGCCGCGGGTCGCGACGACGATCCGCGGCGGTAGCACCTCAGGACAGTGTCCCACACCCAAAGCAGAGTGTTCGCAGTTTACCGAGAGCTGTAACAGCAAAGACACCTCAGGCGGCGTCAGGGTGGTCTGCAAGAAGGGACAGCCCAGCGTGGACTGCCCGCCCCTGCCGTCGATCTCCACAACCACGTCGACGACGAGCACAACCACAAGCTCAACGACGACCAGCTCGACGTCTACGACTCTGCCCCCTCCGTGTGGCGTGGGCAGCAAGTGCGCCTTCGTGACGTCGGCGGATTTCGACGCCAACCTCGGCGGGATCGCCGGTGCCAACGCCGCCTGTCAGACGGCAGCCAACGCAGGTCTCGGCTTCGTGCAAGGAGGGACATACCGGGCGTGGATCTCCGATTCCGCCTCCGGACCGGCGACGAACTTCACGCAATCCACCGTCCCCTACCGGCTGGCGAATGGAACCAAGATCGCCGACAACTGGACCGACCTGACCGACACTACGATTGATGCGCTGATCAACATCAGCGAGCTGGGCACATCGCGGACGCGCCAGGCTTGGACCAACACGACCGCTTCGGGAACGCCGTGGAACCCCAACGGTGACACCAATCTCGACACCTGCGCGGAGTGGACATCCACAACGGCGAACCGCGGCTACATCGGCAACGCGGGCGTTCTGACGGACTCGGGCTGGACGCAGCTCGGATTCGTCGGCTGCCCGTCAACGATCGCGCTATACTGTTCCGAGCAGTAGCACTCGGATGATGAACTCGGGGGCGGCCGAACAACCGGCCGCCCCCGGGTCATCGCCCCATTCCAACGCTCGTCCTTAGGGGTCAAGTCGC
>PIVZ01000845.1 GCA_003354045.1 bacterium | reverse complement strand
CGACCTCCGCAACCCGCTCTCCACTCTGAAGACGTTCGCGAGCCTGCAGGCCATTGAGGCCGGCAGCGAAGAGGAAGAGCTGGCAGCGCGGGCCGTGGAGGCCTGCAACGACATCGACCACCACGTCGATCTCTTACAGACCTACGCAAGCTTGGAAAGCCCACGTCTGGCCTCAGTCGATGTATCAGAGATCTTCAGGGAGGGACTCGGCGAGCGCAGTGACGGCCTGCAACGGCGGATCGATGTCGAGGCACCCGGCGTTCGGGCCGTTCACTGCGACCCGCTACAGGCCCGCCTGATCGTGGATACACTGCTGGACGAGATGGCAGCCGAGCTCGCAGACGGCGCGACGGCAACAATCGCCAGGGACAGCAAGCGCCACGACGTGCTCGAGATGCGCGTTCCCACCGGGGACCGCGCAGTCACCCACCTTCGCAGAATCGTTGACCAGCCCGAGGGCGCCCTGCCCTGGCGCCTGACACTGGCGGCGTCCGTCGCGCGGCGGAACGGCGGAAAGATGGAAATAAGTACAGTCGGGAATCTTCTGGCAATTCGCTGGACCCTCCTGGCTGCCGAAGAGGAGAAGACTGATGGTGCACAAGCCCACGGTTCTGATCGTAGATGACGAAGCTGGCGTCCGGGAGTCCGTTCGCATGGTGCTCAAGGGGCACTACGAACCGGTCGCCGTAGAGTCCGGTGAAGCCGCCCTCGAGTGGCTGCAGCGGGGGACCTGTGACCTGGTCTTCCTGGACGTGCTGATGCCGGGCATAGACGGGATCGAGTGCCTGGAGCGCATCCGCGCCAAGGACCGCCACCTGGCCGTGGTGATGCTCACGGCCACCAAGACCGTCAAGACGGCCGTGACAGCCATGAAGCTGGGAGCCTTCGACTACGTCACCAAGCCCTTCGACGTGGACGAGTTGCGGCTGGTCGCCGAGCGCGCCACCGAGAACGCACGCCTCAAGCAGGAAGTCGAGAGCCTGCGTGAGGAAGTCGGCCAGCGCTACACCATGGACAACATCATCGGGCAGTCGGAGCCCATGCAGGAAGTCTTCAAGATCGTCGGCGCCGTGGCCCCATTGAGCACCACGGTGCTCATTACCGGAGAGTCGGGAACCGGCAAGGAGATCATCGCCAAGTCGGTTCACTACCAGAGCCCGCGGGCCGAGAAGCCGTTGATCACGCTCAACTGTGCCGCGGTGCCCGAGACCCTGCTCGAGAGCGAGCTCTTCGGCCATGAGCGCGGCTCCTTCACGGATGCCGTGGAGAAGAAGATCGGACAGTTCGAGCTCGCTCACGACGGCACGATCTTTCTCGATGAGATCGGTGAGATGAGCCCGGCCCTTCAGGCCAAGCTCCTGCGCGTGCTCGAAGAGGGCGAGATCCTGCGCGTGGGCGGAACGCGCTCGATCCGAGTCAACGTTCGCGTGGTTGCCGCCACCAACAGAGACCTGCACGAGGACATCGCCGAAGGCCGTTTCCGCCGCGATCTCTTCTATCGTCTCAACGTGGTCGCCATCGAGCTGCCGCCGCTCAGGGTCCGCGACACCGACCTACCGCTGCTCATACGCCACTTCATGGCGAGCAAGAGCAACCAGCTCGGGCTGCCCGAGCGCGAGCTGGCCCCCGAGACGATCGACAGCCTGCTCGGCTACTCGTGGCCCGGTAACGTCCGCGAGCTCGAGAACGTGATCGAGCGTCTGCTCGTCCTCAGTCC
>PIVZ01000844.1 GCA_003354045.1 bacterium | reverse complement strand
GTGCCGGCGGTACCTCGGAAATACTCGACATACTGATCTCGCGGCGCTGGCTCGACATGTTCCCGCCCTTCCAGAAGGACCCGGCCAGCATCGAGTGGACCGACAAGGCCTGAGGGGGTCGAGGAATCAAACCGGCTTCGCCGTGGTCGGCGCGAGCCGTCATCGCCAGCAGTCGGCCACTACCAAGAACGTTGGAGAACGGGAACCTGTCAGCCGTATGACAAAAGCAGATCAACAGCTAAGCCGCCGCCAGTTCCTGAGCGGTGCAGGCAAAGCGGCAATCACTCTGTCGCTTGGGCACTTGGCACTCGGATGCCGGGGCTCAGCGGGCAGTGGTAAATCTGTTGCCAAGCCGGGAGCTGTGCTGCGCGTGGCCGCCACCACGCCCATCGACTACGGAGATTGGAGAGACGTGTACCGGGCGAAGTGGTCATGGGACAGCATCGCCAAAGGCACCCATCACGTAAACTGCTGGTACCAGCGCGGCTGCAACTGGAACGTCTACGTAAAGGACGGCCTGGTAATTCGCGAAGAACAGGCCGCGGCCTACCCGCAAACGAACTCCTCGCTACCAGACTTCAACCCCCGTGGATGCCAGAAAGGAGCCTGCTACAGCGACCGTATGTACGACGGCGGCCGCCTGCGCCATCCCCTGAAACGAATTGGCAAGCGCGGCGAAGGCAAATGGACGCGCGTCGGCTGGGACGAGGCATTGGACGACATTGCCGACCGCATGATCGACACCATGGCCGCCACCGGCCCGGGCTCGATCTACTGGGACTTCGGAACCGGCTTCACCAATGGCGGGCACGGCGTGGGAGTCACCCGCAGCAACCACGTCCTCGACACCATCATGCTCGACATGAACTCGGAGATCGGAGATCACCACCCGGGCTCATGCGTTACCGCGGGCAAGATCTGCTTCGCCAGCTCCGCCGACGACTGGCTAAACGCCGACGTGATCCTGGCCTGGGGCGCCAACCCTCTGTACACACAGATCCCCAATGCCCACTTCATAACGGAGGCCCGCTACAACGGCACCAAGGTCGTCACCATCGCGCCGGACCACAGCCCATCATCAATACATGCCGACCTGTGGATACCGGTCGAGGTTGGCACCGATGCCGCCCTGGGGCTGTCCGTCGCGCAGGTGGTCATCGAAGAAGGAATCTTCGACGCCGATTTCGTCCGCGAGCAGACCGACCTCCCCCTTCTCGTGCATACCGACAGCGGCCGTTTCCTGCGCGAGAGCGATATCGAGAAGCGCGGCAGCGACGAGGCCTTCTACATCTACGACAGCACCGCCGGGGAGGTGCGGCCGGCCTCGAAGACGTCGCTGGCTCTCGACCGCGTGGTGCCGGCTCTCGAAGGTGAGTTCACTGTGGCAACGAGGCAGGGCGAGGTTGCCGTCACTCCGGTCTTCGCCCGCCTGCGCGAGCATCTGCGTAACTACACACCCGAGCTCGCCTCGCGCATAACCGGGACCGGTCCCGAGCTGATTCGCACCTTCGCCCGCACGGTCGCCAAAGCGCGAGCCGTCACCATTCTCACCCAGTCGAACTTCTCGAAGTTCTACCACGGGCTGGAGATGGAACGCGTGCAGCTCTTGGTACTGGCACTGTGCGGACACATCGGCAAGAAAGGCGCGGGGCTCAGTGCCTTCCCCTACCTCTCCCTGGAGTCCCCGGAAGCCGCCGGCGTGGCCCCGGCAACCTCGCCC
>PIVZ01000843.1 GCA_003354045.1 bacterium | reverse complement strand
GGGAACTGCCCGCCAGACTCGAAGAGGTCGAGAATGCGGAAGAAGAAGGGGTCGAGTTCGACTTTCTTACACTGCCGATCCGTCTGGTCGGCAATGAGCACGGCTGGGTCACCGGTATGGAGTGCGTGAAAATGGAACTCGGCGAGCCCGACGACTCCGGGCGGCGCCGGCCTGTAAAGATCGAAGGCTCCGAGTTCATAATGCCGGTCGATGCCGTGGTGTGCAGCATCGGCAACAGTCCCAATCCGTTGATAGGCGCGACCACGCCCGGTTTGAAGATGGGGCGCTGGGGCAACATCGACGCCAACGAAGAGGATGGCCGAACCTCGCGTGAGGGCGTATGGGCCGGCGGTGACATCGTGACGGGAGCGGCCACCGTCATCAGTGCGATGGGGGCGGCGAGGAAGGCCGCGGCCGACATGCACGCCTACATGAGTGGAGGCGCCGACGGCGAGTGGGTGCGTCCACCGGAGGAAGCCGCCGAATAGGGCGGCCACCGTGGCGACGCGAGGATCGAGCCGGGGGCATGAGATCGAGGGGAACGATCGGCTCGCCACTGCATCGAGTGCGGCGAGGTCGTATGGCGAGAAGGGACCGAGTGGTCACCATGTCCAGGGGGGAAGGAGCCTTTCATGAGGCTCGCAGCAGTAAGAGACGCTCTGCAGTGCGAGGTGCTCGCCGGCGAGGATTCCCTCTCGGTAGACGTCGAGACCGTCGTCGCCTCGGACGGGATGAGCGAGATCCTGGCCTTCGGCCGGCCGGACGCTCTGATGATAACCGGCCTCACGAACATCCAGTCGGTTCGCACTGCCGACATCGCCCAGGTGCGTGCCGTTGTCTACATCCGCGGCAAACGGCCGGCCGCCAACGCCCTCGATCTGGCCAAAGAGAAGCGCATCCCGGTGCTGGCCACCGGGCTTGGCATGTTCGACGTGTGCGGCATCCTGAGCGGCCTGGGATTGAAGGGCGGGATGTAGCCATGGCCCAAGAACTCCTGAGAGAGAGCTACGAGATCCTCGGCGACGACTTCGATAAAGCCGGCGAGACGGCCACCGAGATAAAGCAGTTGCTCACCGATCTTGCCTTGGACGCCTCTCTGGTTCATCGGGCGATAATAATCGCATTCGAGGCGGAGATGAACGTCGTCATGTACGCCTCGAAGGCGACGCTCACCCTGGTTCTCACCGAGGACGAGATCGCCCTGCGAATAGAAGACAGTGGCCCCGGCATAGAAGACATCGAATTGGCGCTTACAGAAGGGTACTCGACCGCCACTGACGAAATGCGCAAGAAGGGGTTCGGCTTCGGGATGGGACTGCCGAACATCAAGAAGAACGCCGACGAGTTCGACATCGTTACCGCGATGGGGAAGGGGACCAGCGTGTCGGCGAAGATAGGACTGAATTCCGATGGCTGAATTCACGCACGGCTATCGGATAGACGAGAGCAGATGCGAGGGGCGTCTGGCGTGCATGCGCGCGTGTCCCACGCGGGCCATTCGCGTCCAAGACGGGAAGGTCGTGAAGAAAGTTGACGGCCCCAAGGCCGACTCGATGCATCCGCTGCTTTCCGGCAAGTACTCGGTTGCCTGTGCATTCGCAACGCCCAACTACGGCGATCCCACCCTAACCGAGATCGGTGAGGTGACCGTCACCAAGGGCGAAACTCGCGAGCTGGAACTCGGTTCCGTTTCGTTCAACATCCCCAAGAACCTGGTCGACA
>PIVZ01000248.1 GCA_003354045.1 bacterium | reverse complement strand
AAGGACGCGTTCCCGTACACGATCGCCAGTGGCAACGAGTACGACAGCGGTGACTACGAAGCCGCGCTCGACAAGGTGCTCGAGATGTCGGGCTACGAAGCCCTGCGCAACCGCCAGGAGGAGGCGCGTGCCGCCGGACGGCTGGTCGGCATCGGTCTCGTGAGCACGATTGAGCCTGGTGTGTTCGACTGGAACGCCTATGCCATCGTCGGTCTGGTGAGCACCGGCGTGCCCGAAGGCGCGACCGTCAGCATCGACATATTGGGAAAGATAACCGTGCGCGTCGGCTTCGCGCTCGAAGGCCAAGGCCAGTACACATTGGCCGCGCAGCTTCTTGCCGACTACTTCGGGGTCGAGCTCGGCGACGTGAACATCGTTCCGCTCGACACGCACTCGGCGCCGCCCAACTTCGGCCCCGGCGGCAGCCGCCTCGGCGTGGCGCTCACCGGCGCGGTCCTCGGTGCAGCCGAGCGCGTAAAGGACAAGCTGGTACGGGTGGCCGCCGGGCTCATGCAGACCGAGCCCGAGAACGTGGAGCTGATGGACGGCATGTTGCGCATCCCGGGCGTGCCCGAGGCGCAGATACCGATGGCTCAGGTGGCTGGCACGATGCTCGGCCGCAGCGACCTGCTGCCGCCCGACATGGATCCACTTCCCGAGGCCACCTACGTGTGGACCGCTCCCGGGCGCACCCCGGCCGACGAGCAGGGTCGCGCCAAGAGCTATCTGACGGCCGCCAATGCATGTCACGTGGCGGTCGTGGAGGTGGACCGTGCAACCGGCAAGGTCGAGATCCTCAAGTACCTGATCGCCGACGACTGCGGCACCCGGCTCAATCCGGCCAATGTCGAGGGGATGATACAGGGCGGCCTGGCCCAGGGCGTAGGAGCGGCGCTTCTCGAGGAGTATGTCTACGACGACGACGGGCAGTTGCTTACGTCCACGTTCATGGACTACCTGCTGCCGACCATGAACGATGTGCCCATGCCGGAGAAATCGGCGCTGGTGACGCCGTCTCCGTTTACCCCGCTGGGCGCCAAAGGTGTAGGTGAGGGTGCGATCCATACCACTCCCGCGGCGATCATGTGCGCGATCAATGACGCACTGGTGCCGCTCGATCTACGTGCAACCGAGGTGCCGGCTACGCCCAACCGCCTGTGGAAGCTCATGAGCGAAGGGCGCTAGCGCGCGTCTCTACCCGAGACCAAGGAGGACAACGTGTCGAAAAAAGATCATTTCGTGCTGCTCTCGGAGTGCCACCTCATGAACGAGCAGTCGATGGCCGAGATGAGCTACTACCCGGAGTTCACTCGCTGGTGGCAGAGCGTCGATGGTGTGATGCGCGCCTGGGCCGACCGCAGCCTTGCCGGCGGCGGAGAGATGCCGCCCCCGCGGGCCGAGGCATTGGTGAAACACATGGACATAGCGGGGGTGGACGCCTGCTTCGCGCTTCGCGAGTCGATGATGGACATCGCCGGCTATTCCACCTGCATGTCCACCAACGCCTTCATCCTCGATGAGATCGAGCCCTATCCGGAGCGGCTCTACTTCGAGTGCAACGTCGGTCCGATTCTTCGCCGCGGTGTGGACACCGCCATCTGGGAGCTCGAGTACCTGGTAAAGGAGCGCAACGCGCGCCTGTGCAAGGTCTATGCTCCAGAGGACGGCCCGCTGAACGATCCCGAGATGTGGCCCTTCTACGAGAAGGCCTGCGAGCTCGACATTCCGATCACTGTCCATACCGGAATGTCCTACGTGGTGCCGCAGCCGAGCCGCTTCACGATGCCGATCCTGCTCGATTTCCCCTAGCTAAAGATCATCGCCTACCACATGGGATGGCCCAACACGGAGGAGCTCATCGGCCTGGCCGGCAAGCACCAGAACCTCTACCTGAGCCTCTCCGGAATAATCGGCTGGCTGGCCCGTGCCCCTTACCGCGGCTACCACATGATAGGCACGGCTCTCCAATGGGTGCCCGCCGACAGGATCGTGATGGGGCTCGACCTCCCGTTCGACGACATGAAGAAGGCCGTTGACTACATCCGCAACCTGCAGATACCCGAGGAACTCCGGGAGCAGTGGGGTTACTGCGAGATCACCGACGAGATGCGCGCCAAGATTCTCGGCCTCAACCTCGCCGGCCTGGCCAAGATCGACCCGACCAAGCGGGTGTAAGAAGAGGGGACAGGTACGTTTTCTCTCGACGGGAGAAATTGTACCTGTCCCCGATCTGACTGCAGAGGAGACCGATCCGTTGAAGATGCCGCCGACGTTTCTTTACGAGAAGAAAGACAAGATCGCCATAATGACGATCAACCGCCCGGAGGCGATGAACGCGTTCACGGCCGAGATGCTCGCCGCAATGGACGCTGCCTTCGAGGACTTCAGCAACGACGACGACCTGTGGGTGGCCATATTAACTGCCGCCGGCGACAAGGCGTTCTCATCGGGTATGGATTTGAAGGAGGCGATTCCGCTTCTACAGAGCGGTGACGAGCTCGGTTACGAGGATCACACCAAGCGTCCCTTCTCGGATGTTTTCAAGCCGATAATCGGCGCAGTAAACGGTCACTGCATCGCCGGCGGTCTCGAGTTCTTGCAAGGCACCGATCTGCGCATTGCCGCGGAGCATGCCACCTTCGGTCTCGGCGAGGTGCGGTGGGGTATCATTCCCACCGGCGGCACGCACATCCGCCTTCCGCGGCAGATCCCCTGGGCCGTGGCCATGGAACTGCTGCTCACCGGACGGCCGATCGACGCCCAGCGAGCCTACAATATCGGGCTGATAAACAGGGTGGTGCCGGCGGCAGAGTTGATGGACGCGGCGCTCGAGCTCGCACAGACGATTTGCAAGAACGGACCGCTAGCCGTTCGCACGGCCAAGGAGATCGCCGTGCGCTCGCTCGGCCTGGAGCCGGGTTTCGTGCTTGAAAAAGCGCTCGGTTCTCGCGTGCTCAGTTCCGAAGACGCAAAGGAAGGGCCGCGCGCGTTCGCCGAAAAACGCAAGCCGAAGTTCACCGGCCGCTAGAAACACCTTCGACCTCGGCGCGTCGCGTGTCGCGCTCTGCGGTCCTCGCTAAACACGGGCAGCCTCTACCTTGCGACCTCGGCGCGCTCGATTCCGGCCGCAATTTACCACCTTACATAAGTATGCTTTCCCCCGGAAAGAACGCTTGCTTATGTGTTTTTCGTGCGTTTCGCGGGTCTGCGAACGACGCTCGATATGGTCTGTGCACAGTGACCCCCTTATGAGGTTCACACATCTGGCGGCTTCTACAGCGTCGCGCGCCTACTAATACCGAGCAATCTGTCGTCTCGAGAGTTCGACGTTTGACCGATTGGTATGTCCGAGCCATGAAAAGCCTTTGGGCAAGCCACGACCTGTCCTCTAAAGGACATCACGTGCAATTGAGTGACATTGTACTCGAGCCCAAGTCGGTAGGGTGGCCTGCGGCGGCTCCTACCGAGGAGGGGAAAAGACTGGCCGGTTTACGGACCGGTGGGCATCCGTGGCTGTCGGCCCCTCGTTCGACCGAACGGAGACGCAGCCAACTCGAGCGCTGCACTAATCCATAACCTTGACAGATTGGGGAGCGAGTTCTCATGGCCAATACAGGCGAAAACCTTGCTGTTGCTCGTAACGGAGCGATGAGCGCCGCGGAAAGTCGCGGGCCGAGCGAGATCCAAGAGCACATAGTAGAGATCGTCAGCGATTCCGGAGAGGGCGCCCAGAAGGCCGGACAGGCTTTCGGTACCGTGAGCGCGAAGATGGGCAACGGCGCCTGGACGGTCGAGATCATTCCGGCCGAGATCAAACCGCCCTCCCGCTCGCGTGCGGGAGCCAGTGGAATTCGTATCCGGCTCGGGTCGCGCGTGATCACCAACATGGGCGACGAGGCCAACCTCGTCGTGGCTTTCAACGAGCAGGTGCTCTACGGCCGCATCAATCAGGGGGCCTACCGCGCAGGTACGGTAATTCTGCTCGATAACAAGTGGGCCAAGGATCCCGATCCGGAGATTCAACGCCTTTACGCCGAGGCGCTCGAAGAGTTCAAAGAGCGCGGCTTCATCGTCCACGAGCTGCCAATAGAAGAGACATGCGGGCAGTACACGCAGACCCCGCGCCTGGGCAAGAACATGTTCGTGCTCGGGATGCTGTGCTGGATCTACCAGCGCGAGATCGCCCTGGCGTTGCGTGAGATAGAGGTAGCATTCGCGCGCAAGGCCAAGAAGGTAATCACGACCAACCAGGATCTGCTGCGCGCCGGTGTCGAGTTCGCTCGCGAGAACCTCGAGTACTGCTACACGGTCCCGCCACGGGACGTCGAGGAAGAGGGCGTGGTGGTGATGAACGGCAACCAGGCCATCGGCCTGGGCGTGATGGCCGCCGGCATCGACCTGGTTCCCATGTATCCGATCACCCCCGCAACTTCGGCCTCCCATTACCTGGCTGGGGCCTTTCACAGCGTCGGCGGCTTCGTACATCAGGCTGAGGACGAGATTGCCGCTATCGGCTTCGCCCTCGGCGCCTCCTATGCTGGCAAGACGACATGCACGATTACCTCGGGTCCCGGGCTGGCGCTCAAGACCGAGTTCATCGGCCTGGCGGTGATGTGCGAGATTCCGTTGGTCATAGTGAACGTGCAGCGCGGCGGGCCGTCCACCGGACTGCCGACCAAGATAGAGCAAGGCGACCTGCTCACCGCGCTATACGGCGCGCCCGGCGATGCTCCCAAGGTCGTGTTGGCTGCTGCGACCATCGAGGAATGCTTCCACCTGGTGATTACCGCACGCAAGCTGGCCGAGGCGTTCCGTACGCCGGTCATCTTACTGACGGACGCAAACCTGGGCAGCGGCGTGCAGCCGGTGCCGCGGCCGCAGCCGCGAGAGGAATGGCTGGCCCCGCCGATCGACCAGTCACCGTGGAAGGAAGGCGTACCGGCCTACGACTGGGATCCCGAGACGGGACTCTCCCCGCGACCGATTCCTGGACAGGCAGGCGGAGAGTACGTCCTCACCGGGCTGGCCCACACCAACGAGAGCCACGTGGCCTACGAGCCTGAGGCCAATCAGCTCGGTTGCGAAATGCGCAGCCGCAAGCTGGCCGCACTGCGTGCGACGCTCAAGCCCCCCGAGGTGCACGGCGATCCCGAAGGCGACCTGCTGGTCGTTGGCTGGGGCTCGACACTCGGTTCGATTCAGGAAGCCGTCGATAGGGCGCGCGGAGAGGGGTACAAGGTTTCCTCGACTCACATACGTTTCCTCTCACCGCTGCAGCCCGGTCTCGAGGAGATCTTCAAGAGCTTCAAGAAGGTCGTTACGGTCGAGCTCAACTACAGCGATCCCTCCGAGGGGCTGATGGGTGGCTCGCAGCCGGGCCGTGCGGCGCAGCTTGCCCTGCATCTTCGCAGTCACACCCGCTGCGAGATCGACTACTGGTCGATAACGCCGGGGGCGCCGCTGTACCCGAAGCAGGTTTACGAAGTCATCATCGACCGCCTCACGAAGATGGGCGCGACCGACGGACCGGCCGAGTCGGCCCAGGCCGTATAACGGAGTTAACAAGGCATGTTTGGACTCAAGACAGATTGGTCAATGGAGGTACTCCCGCGTTACTTCACGCTGGAGGACTACGAAGGCGGTGTTGCACGCTGGTGCCCGGGTTGCGGCGACCACGCGGTGCTTGCAGCCGTCCAGCGCATCTGCCGCGACGAGCAGCTACTGCCAGAGAAGACGGTGTGCGTATCGGGCATCGGCTGTTCGAGCCGTTTCCCGCACTACATGAAGACATACGGTTTTCACGGCCTGCACGGGCGCGCGCTGCCAGTGGCCTGCGGCGTGAAGTCGCGAAGACCGGATCTCACCGTGTGGGTGGCCACCGGCGACGGCGATTGCTGTTCGATCGGCACCGCGCACTGGATCCATGCCATCCGTTACAACATGGACATGGTCGTGATGGTGTTCGACAATAATATCTACGGGCTTACCAAGGCGCAGACCTCGCCAACCAGCAGGGTCGGTCTGAAGACCAACACCCATCCTTCGGGTGCACTGTTGCCGCCGCTCAATCCGTCCACGGTCACGCTCGGTATCTCCAACGTGTCCTTCGTGGCGCAGACGGTGGATTGGAATCCCGTTCATCTGCACTCCACGCTGCTCGCGGCTTACCAGCACAAAGGGTTGAGCTTCGTACGCATCATGCAGCGCTGCCCGCAGTACACGGCCGCGGTGTTCGATGCGGCCCAACAGGACCCATCGTTGGTGATGCTCCTCAACCACGAAGACGGGATCGGGCTCGATCCGGCGGTGGCGAAGATCTTCCCCAACCAGGCGACCCACGACCCCTCCAATCTCCACGAGGCAATGGCGGTTGCCTCCCGCGATGACGTCATTCCCATCGGGCTGTTGTTCCGAGACCCTGACTGTCCTCGCTACGAGGAGATGACTTCACATGGCGTCGGAATGACGGCCGAGGAGAAGCTCGCCGGGCTCGAGGCGGAGCTCGACAAGTTTGCCCTCTGAGAAAATGGGGCGGGAGAGCGCCGCAACCGAGCACTGCTTGCGAACTGAGATGAACAGCAACGAAAACACTACCGAGTCCGAGGCCGGCTTGCCTGCACAGGCAAGCGCGGTTCCAGAGATGCCTGCCGCGAACGGTGAAGACAGAGACGCCTCGACGGGCAATGGCATGGACGAAGCGCTGGTCGCGTGGGTCGAAGTAATGAGGCAAAGGTCCGCCGGGAGCGGTGAAGGTGGCGGCCTGCCGAGGCTGCCGGCCGTCGCGCCCGAGGGCGAGGAAGAAGGTGCAGGAGCCGATGATACGATCGACTCGTTGCTCCGCTTCCATCGTGGCGACCGAGTGGACGGCGACCAGCTGGCGCTTCCCGGTGACGATATAGTCCCGGCTCTGCTCTACCCGTTCAAAGATCCCTCGATTCTTCGCCACGACTATCCTCTGTTCCTTTTTGCCGAGGACGAAACTGACGACGGCCGCGTAA
>PIVZ01000842.1 GCA_003354045.1 bacterium | reverse complement strand
CATGTTTTTCGGGGAATTGATGGGGCCATAACAACTTTTACAATAGATTGGGCAAATGGTGAAACTGGCAGCTACAAACAAGAGGTTGGCGAAGCGCTCCTCATAGTGAGCCCGCAACGGCCCCTCTCCTGTCGCGACAACCACTAGAGGTCGAAACAGTGGTCGCCCCGCTTCGGTTTCTCGCTCTCGGATCTCGCGGTCGAAGGTGGTCAGTGCATCGAGCAGGAGGGAGAAGTCCTCGTCGGCCGTCCAGCTCGTAGACGTGATGACCAGGCCGGCCTCCAGGCCCGATTCTCCGCCCGTGGCCGCCGGTGCCGCCCTCTCTCCGAGACGCTCGAGCAGCTCGCCGCGCTTCTCGCGCGGAGCCGGCGCGAACACGGAGGCAGGCCGGTCGTAGAGAACGCGGACACGACCGAGCCCCCACTCCTGCTCGAGCTCGCGTTTCATCGATCGGGACACGCAGAGGTGGGCGTCGGCAAGGCGAGCCGTTTGCCGCTCGTACCAGCGCGCGGCTCGCACAGCCGGGTGACTTGCGCCGAGGCGCAGGCCCAGCATGGCGTAGCCGAAGTTGTGCCAGTCCACGACGAGCCGAGCGCCACGCAGACGTGCCGCCAGCGCGGCAAGAAGAAGCGTGGGCACGGCGGGCGGATTCTGTACCAGCAGGAAATCGGGACGCCGGACATCGACGAGCAGCCTGCGCCCGACCTCGAGGACCTGCCGGACTATTCGAACGCCCGAGGAAAAAAGGAAGCGTGATCGCGACAGGTCGCGACGCCCCGCAAGACGTGGCGCTGCTACCGCGTGCAGGCGAATACGAGGATGAGTGCGCACCGCTTCATGTGGCCGGCTCCCTGCATATCCGATCAGGTCCACCTCGGCAGGCAGCTCTGCGAGAGCCAGGGCATGGAACTGCATGCGCGGGCTGCGCCCGATGTCGCCCAGTACCAGAACCGTGACGTTGATTTGCGTTCCCTCCGTACCGGTGCGGGCCGCTCCCCGCCACCGTCGCTCCAGTATACGATAGGGGAGTGATCCGAGCGCCACAAGATCGAAGAAAGACCGATCGAGGAAAGACCGGCGGCCGACTTCCTCATGTACTTGCGGGCCAATGAAACCGAGCCAGCATCTCACCAAGCCTCCCTGCAAGCCTCACGGACGATCATCGACGATGAAGGGCTGCGTCGCTCTGGTCGGCAGCGGAACGGCCGGTCACGTCAACCTCGCCCTGGCCGTGGCGGATGAACTCGAGAAGCGCCACCCCGACGTCGAGCTGCTGTTCATCGGCACCGACAGGGGCCAGGAGTCGGAACTCGTTCCCGCCCGAGGCTCCCGGCTGGAAACGATCGCCGGGGCGCCATTCTACGGTGTCGGTCTGGCCGCGCGGCTCGGCGCGCTTCCGCAGCTCGTAAAGGGCTGTCTGCAGACACGGCGTCTTCTCGGGCAACGCAAGGTGCGGCTGGTTGTGAGCTTTGGCGGCTACCTCTCGGCCGGTGTCTGCCTTGCCGCCGCCTCCTTGGGCGTCCCGGTCGTCGTTCACGAGGCGAACGCCAAGGTAGGTCTCGCCAATCGCATCTGCGGGCGGCTTGCGCACGGAGTGTGCCTCGGCTTCGAAGCGGCCGCCGCAGGATTCCCGGCAGGCCGCTGCCGGCTGACCGGCAACCCGGTCCGTCCCGGATTCGCCACCGCAGCGGAAAGGGCTGCGCGCGTGCCCGCAAACGACGAACC
>PIVZ01000247.1 GCA_003354045.1 bacterium | reverse complement strand
CCCGAAAAGATACGCTCGTACTCGAGAAGACCGATGAACACCGTCGACCACAGCATCGCGCCCAGGTTGTGCCCGGTGGGGTTGCCGATGTAGGTGGCTACCGAGTTGTTGCCGTGCTCGTTGCGGATCTCGGCGAGCCGCGAGCCGACGTAATCGAGCGCCTCGTCCCAGTCGATTTCTTCCCAGCCGGAGTCCGTGCGCCTGAGCGGACTGCGCACGCGGTCGGGGTCCTCGTAGACCGCCTTGGGCGCAACGACCTTGGGACAGACGTAGCCCTGGCTGCGCGGGTCCTCGGTGTCGCCATCGATCGAAAGTATGCGGCCTGCCGCACGATCTACCTCGACCACGATCCCGCAGCTTGCCTCGCAGATCGGACACGAGCGGTGAATCTTCTCTATCTTGCTACCTTTGTCTGGCATGGCTTCCCCCCTGTACCGGCAAGCGAGACGAGTGTCGATCAATCCTCCTCGTCGATTGGGGTGGCGGCGACCCGGGATGGCGGCTGCCCTTGACTCGTTCTCAGGTTCGTTAGATAATTCGACACATGTCGAAATATCGAAAAGGTGATCTGGAGCGGCTTGCGGGGATGTTCAAGGCGCTGTCGAACCCGAAGCGGCTGCAGATCTTCGTCAGGCTCATGGCCACCTGCCCACCCGGGAAGCGCTGCCAAACCGACGATGAGACGACGGGCTGCTGCGTCGGCGAGGTCGGCGGTGATCTCGGGCTGGCCCCTTCGACTGTATCCCATCACATCAAGGAGCTTCGCCAGGCCGGGCTGATCCGCGTAGAGCGCCGCGGACAGACCGTCGAGTGCTGGATCGACGACCAATGCCTGCGCTCGCTTGCGAAGTTCTTCGACGAAACGCTGAGTACAACGGCCGGTAGCGAAGGCCGAGCCGCCTGACGAGGACCAGAGATGAACACGAATGCGACTCCACCGGAGCAAGTTTCAGAGGATGGCGCCGAGCAACAGGCTTGTGCCACCGGACAATGCGGAGGGGCCGATGGCTGCGGTCCTTCCGGACCCACGTGGACGAAGACGGCGGTCTTTGCCGTAGTGATGCTGGCGGCAGTCGGCGTAGGGGCCTACTCGCTTACCAAGACCCCGGGTGCGGCCACACCGACTGTTGCAGTACCGTCGTGCGTCGAGGCAGCCGCGGCCCAGGCGACCGCCGATACAGAGGGCGGTCAGGGTGCTTACGTTCCAGAATGCATGCGCCGGGCGGGTATGGCGGCCGTCTCCGAGCGCGCCGCTGGTAACGCTGAAGCGGCAGCGGACGCCGCTTCCCCGTCGCGTGCAACGGCGGCCACTGCGGCGCCGAGCTGTGGCGAGCGCAAGAGCCCCTGCTGTGGGGAATAGGAGCTAGGCTATGCCTACCTGGATACAACATGTGCTCGAATCGCCGACGCCCGGATTGGCCGTACTTCCCGCGGCCCTGCTGCTGGGAGTACTCGGTTCGGTCAGCTCTTGCGGTAATCTCGCGGTCGTCGGCGCCATAGCAGGATACTCGGGCTCGCTCAGCGAGAGCCCGGATAGGCGCGGTGTCATGCTCTCCGGGCTCTTTTTCATGCTGGGAACCATACTGGCCCTGTCCACTCTGGGCGTGGTGGTCGGTTCGGCGGGCAAGCTGGCCGGCGCCTCCCTCGGCTCGTACTGGAAGCTCATCGCCGGTCTCATCATCGTGATGTTCGGCCTTGCCAGCTTCGACCTGCTGCCGTTTCGCCTGCCCTCATTCGACCTCGGCAGCAGACTCAGTGGGCAGGGGACGGGCCGTTCGATGCTCTATGGCCTTGCCCTCGGCGGCGGCGCGACCGGCTGTTCCCTCTCATGCAACCCGGTGCTGCTGGTGGCCCTCGGCTTTGCCACCCTGCATGGGGTGAGCGCCTGGGGCGCCACCGTGTTCGTTACCTTTGCCCTGGGATACAGCCTTCCGCTGGCCCTCGGGTTGGTCGGATTGGGTCTCGGCCTCGGTAAGCTCACCACGGTTGCGCAGAAACTGGCACCGGTGGTGCGAGTCGGCGGCGGCGGAGTGCTCGTCGCCGTGGGCTTCTACTTGCTGGCCACGATTTGAGTGACTCCGCCGTGGGCACCCCGAGGAGCGCCTTCGGTGAGCATGGCGGTCAGCTGTGGAGACGGACCGTCGCAGGCCCTTCGCCGTAGCACCGCGAACCCGCTACACTCGGCACCGACGGCACCCCGCGAGATCCTCCGGAGCGCCTTTTGCGACCGGAGCGCCAACCAGGATAAGGCGCATGTCTGACAAACGACTCTCTTTCCTCGACCGTTACCTGACGCTGTGGATTTTTGCGGCCATGGGTGTCGGCGTTCTGACGGGCTACCTGTTTACCGGCGTCGAGAGCTTCGTCAACCGCTTTCAAGTCGGCACCACCAACATCCCGATCGCAGTCGGGCTGATCCTCATGATGTACCCGCCGCTGGCCAAGGTACGATACGAGGAGCTCGGAGACGTGTTCCGCGACTACCGGGTACTAGGCCTCTCGCTGGTGCAGAACTGGGTGATCGGTCCTGTACTGATGTTCGTCCTGGCGATCGTGTTCTTGGGGGAGTATCCCGAGTACATGGTCGGGCTCATCATGATCGGCCTGGCGCGCTGCATCGCCATGGTGATCGTGTGGAACGAGCTCGCGGATGGGGATTCCGAGTACGCCGCCGGGCTGGTCGCATTCAACAGCATCTTCCAGGTGCTCTTCTACAGCGTTTACGCGTGGTTCTTCATCACCGTGCTGCTGCCGCTGTTCGGGTTCGAGGGCAGTGACGTCGATATCAGCATGGGACAGATTGCCGAGAGCGTCTTCATCTATCTCGGCATTCCCTTCCTGGCGGGCATGCTCACACGTGCCGTGCTCCTGCGCGCCAAGGGCAAGGAGTGGTACGACACGGTCTTCATACCGAAGATCAGTCCGCTGACCCTGGTCGCGCTGCTCTTCACCATCGTCGTGATGTTCAGCCTCAAGGGCGAGATGATCGTGGCCGTTCCCCTGGATGTCCTGCGCATCGCCGTGCCGCTGCTCATTTACTTCGTTGTGATGTTCCTCGTGAGCTTCTGGATGGGGCACCGCTTGGGGGTGAACTACTCGAAGACCGCCACGATCTCGTTTACGGCGGCCAGCAATAATTTCGAGCTGGCCATCGCCGTGGCCGTGGCTGTCTTCGGAGTGGGCTCGGGCGTGGCTTTCGCCGCGGTCATAGGCCCGCTCGTGGAGGTACCGGTCCTGATCAGCCTGGTGAACCTCGCGTTCCGTTTCCGCGACCGGTACTTCACGACGGAGGGCGCGGTTGCCGGGTAACGGATCACACCAACGCAGCCTGGTGTCTATTGCGCTCGCGGTCGCGCTCGCCTTCGTAGTGCCGGGCGCACCGCTTCTTCCCGCGGCTTGTCAGATCGCGGTATCGGGAATACCGAGCGGCAAAGCCAAGATCGGCTGCCACCAGGCTCGCTCTCGGGATGGCAGCCGAAGCAGTCGTTCGAAATCGTGCTGCTGTGCGGGCATTCGCCGCGCTGGGGCCACCGGTTGCCCCTGCTGTCGGGGTATCGACTATTCGCTTGCCACCGTCGATCCTGTCCTGATCCATGTGCCCGTTGAGCTCGCGGGTGTTGCCCTCGAGTCGGCTCTCCGGCCGCCTGCAGGGGCGCGCGAAGGGCGTGATCGAGAGCCCCCCGAACCGCCCCCACCGGTTCTTCTCACCTGACCTTTCCCAGACAGACGTTCTTGCCCGCCGGCTCATTGCCGGGCGTTGCCTGACGGACCGTCGTTCGCGGCGGCCGGGGATCAGGTGTGCGCGTTCGCGTGTCCGTGATGGCGGATGCGTGCGGGTGTGCGCGATTGGGCCCGGCGCTGGAACGCGAGGGCGGTCGAGCGAGAGGAGAACCGAGAATGCATACTTTACCTGTGAGTTGGAAGAAGGTGCTCATGAGCTTTGTGCTGGCTGCTATGGCCTGCGTGGTGTCGGCCGATGCCGTTGCCGAGGAGCACCCCCGAGAAAGAGAAGAACAATCCGGAAATGTAGAAGAGATAACGATCATTGGGTCGTGCGAACGATTCCGCGTACCGGTGGAGATGACGGCGGCAACGGCGGTGCCGGATGCAGCGGCCATGCTCGAACGCATTCCCGGTGCCGATGTGAACCGCAACGGACCGCTCAGCGGTATTGCCCAGTATCGGGGCCTATTCGGTGACAGACTCAACGTCGTCGTAGACGGCGTTCCCGTTGTTCCCGTCGGTCCCAATCACATGGACGCTCCGCTCAGCTACATTTCGAGACAACGGCTGGAGTCGCTCGAGATTCATCGCGGCATTGCTCCGGTGAGCGCGGGACTCGAGACGCTGGGAGGGGCGATCCTGGTCTCGTCCGACAAGGGAAGCTTCGCTGACGGTGATGCGCTCGAGTTCCACGGTGACCTGCGCTCCTCGGCTGCTTCGGTAAACGAAGGCTACGGCGCCGGGGGGCTGGTCTCGCTTGCCAGTGACCGAAACCGCCTTTACGTGGGCGCCAGCACCGAATCTGGCGACGACGTAGAGTTCACCGATGGCACCGTGAAACCGACTCGGCACAGGCGCGAAATCTACGACCTCGGCTATGGCTTGCGCGTCGGAGACCACAATCTCGGGTTGGACTACCGGCGTCTCGACACCGGTCGAACGGGCACGCCCGCTTTGCCGATGGACATTCAGTTCGTCGAGACCGACGTCGTAAGCGCAAACTACCAGGGTAAGGCAGGCGATTCCGTGTTCGAAGCCCGGCTCTTTTGGAGCGACGGCGAGCATGAAATGGACAACTTCACGCTTCGTACTCCGATGAATCCGGCGAAGAGGCGGTTGACGGTAGCCGATGGGCGAGCGTCAGGCTTGTCATTGGCAGCCACGAAACCGATGGGCGGCCACTATCTGAGGCTCGGAGTGGACGGTGACCGTTCCGCGCATGATGCCGACATCGAGAACCCGGACGACCGAGAATTCTTCGTAGTCAACTTCAACGACGCGTCACGTAACCGCTACGGGTTGTGGGCCGAATGGATCGGCAGGCCGGCCCCGGGTTGGCAGCTCGAGGCAGGGCTTCGCTACAATCAGATCGAGACGAACGCCGATGAGGTGGCGACGTCGATGGGTATGGCCGCAAAGGTCTTGCAGGAGAGGTTCAATTCGGCCGACCGGAGTATTACCGATCATAACTTCGATTGGGTGCTGCAGGGAAACTACGAACTTTGGCCGAGCCTCGTGCTGGAAGCCGGCGCTGCTCGCAAGACCAGATCGCCCAGCTACCAGGAGCGCTACCTATGGCTTCCTCTGAAGTCCACCGGCGGCTTGGCCGACGGCAAGAACTACGTGGGCGACATCGACCTCGAACCGGAAGTTTCCCATGAAATAGAGTTCGGTCTGGAGTGGAACGACCGCGGTCTGCGACTGTCGCCGCGCGCTTTCTACAGAACGGTGGATGACTACATCCAGGGAACACCTGCGACCGATGCGGAGGTTCTCCAGGTGAGCCGGATGATGGGCGATCCTGCACCGTTGCAGTTCAGCAACGTCGAAGCAGAGCTCTACGGTGCCGACGTGGCCTGGAGTGCAGCAATGGGTGACCACTGGCTGCTCGATGGAACGGTCGGCTACGTGCGTGGTAAGCGGCGCGACATTGATGATGATCTCTACAGAATTCCGCCCTTTAATGGATTGCTTGCGCTGACCTACGAGACAGTGAAGTGGGCCTTGACGGTCGAGACCGAGGTATACCTACGACAGGACGACGTGTCGGCAACCAACGACGAGGGCCCGACCGGCGGCTATGCGCTGATGAACGTTCGTGGAAACCGTGAGTTGGGCGGCGGCGTCGAGCTCACATTCGGCGTCAATAATGTCTTCGACAGACGCTATGCCGACCATATCGGCGGTGTGAACCGCGCCGGCGATGGTGACGTTGGGGTCGGCAAGAGGCTTCCGGGGCTAGGTGTAAATGCCTATCTTGCTTTGAGACGGACTTGGTAGATCTCGAGACAGAATCCGCGCGCCCTCGACAACGGTCGCCGAGTAGAGAAGAATAAAGCCGCCACAGCTCGGGAGTAGGAGGGGAACAGCTCGATGTCATCAGTCTCACGGTGGTGCAGTCGCGTGCGCCTGCGTGCGGTGTCCGCGGTACTGTCCGCGGTCTTGTGCGTGGCCGGCATGGCCAGCGCATCGTTGGCGATCTCGGAAGACCAAGGCGCGGAAGGCAGTAAACTAGCGCCTTTCTCACTGCGCGCGGTCGATGGAGGGTCCTTTGATTCGAAGACGCACCTTTCCGGAAAGGTAAGCCTGGTCGCTTTCTGGCGGGTCGGTCAGGAGTATGCAGTGCCGCTGCTCGAGGAACTCACGAAGATCCGCGAAGAGTTCCCGGCAGACAAGCTGGGCATCGTCACGGTGGTCGCCGGCGAGGCCGATTCCGAAAAGGTGGCGGCGCTTGTCAAAGAGCACGGGCTCTCGCTCTCGGTGGTCTTGGATCCGGACTACAGTCTGTACGGTGCGCTTGGCGTCGTCGTGAGTCCGACGACCTGGTTCATCGACGACGACGGCGTGCAGCGATTCAAGTACCCGGGCTACCGGCGCAACTTCCCCGTTGAGGCCAGGGCCAACATCGAGTTCTTGCTTGGCAAGATCTCTGCAGAGGAGAGAACAGCCCGTGCCACGCCTAGCAAGGCGCCGGTTGCCGCGAAACCGGCGGCCGCCGACGCGCGCTACAAGCTGGCGCGCCGCTTGCTCGCGGCCGGCAAGCGCGGTTCGGCGAAAGTGCAGCTTCTGCGCGCGTGGAAAGGCGAGCCACCAACCCCGGCCGCCGGTATCGACCTCGGACTGATTTACCTGGAGGACGGCAGAACGGAGGACGCTCTCGAGATCCTGGAGGCGGCGCTCGAGCTGATCCCTACCGATCCCCGGGCGATTGGCGCCAAAGGGGTGGCGCTCATGCGGCAGGGGAAAGAAGACGACGGCGCCGGCCTGCTCCGACAAGCA
>PIVZ01000246.1 GCA_003354045.1 bacterium | reverse complement strand
CCGATGGCATGAAGTCCATCGTGAAGCCCATGGTACCGCCCCAGCCGTGGGTGAAGCGGACGCCCTCTAGCTGCGGGAAGGTCTCGAGAAGGCTCTTGCGCTGCCGTTCGAGCGCCGGGCGGTAGTTGCCCGTGCTCGGCGAGCTCTCGTAGAAGTAGGGCGATTCTTCACCGCCGAAGACGATGCGGTTGTCCGCGGTAAGCCGCAGGTACATGAACTGCACGCGCAGGTCGCTCACTCCCTCGCGACCCTTCCAGCCGAGTGAGTCCACTTGCGCGGGGCTTAGCGGCTCGGTTGCAGAGACGTAGTTGCAAAGCGGCAGGATGCGGCTCGGGAAGATGCCGAGCTGCGGTGCGTAGCCATTTAGCGTGACGACCACCTTGGGGGCGCGCACCTCGCCGTGCTCGGTCACGATGCGGCAGGTGGCCCCGGGCTCGAGCTTCATGACCTTGGATCGTTCGAAGACCTCGACGCCGGCCTCTTCCACGACGCGCTTCATGCCGCGCGCTAGCTTGGCAGGATTGAGGATGGCGTGGGCGGGGTCTCGGAACCCTCCGAGGAAGCGCTCCGAGGCAACGTGGCGGCGCATCTCGGCGGCATCCAAGAGTTCGGACTCGAGCCCCAGCTCCTCGAAGCGGCGCTGCAGGCCTTCGAGAGCCGAGAGTTGGGAGTCCTCGGTGGCGCCGAGCAGGTTTCCGTTTACTTCGAGGTCGCAGTCGACGCCGTGGTTGTCCACGAAGCCGCGGATCTGGTCCAGGCCTAGAATCGTGGCTTCGTAGTAGGCGCGGGCCGCCTCGGCGCCAAGCTCGTCGTAGACCGTGTGAAGCCCGGGTGCACCAACGTTGGCGTGGCCGCCGTTTCGCCCGCTTGCCCCGTAGCCGCAAAGGGCGCCTTCGATGAGCACGATGCGCTTTCCCGGAAGGAGGGCGGCCAGGTTGTGAGCGGTGGAGAGGCCGGCGTAGCCGCCACCGATGATGGCGACGTCGGCGTTCTCGGTTCCCATGACCGCAGCGTTGGCGCGCTGACCGTAGAGATCGACCGTGTCGAACCAGAAGTTATCGACGAAGAACTCGTAGAGCTTCGGCGGCCGGTGAGGATCGTTTACCAGCGCCCGGCGCCCGAGCGAGGCCCCGGCCAGTACGCCGATGCCGCCGACGGCAGCGCCCTTGACGAAGGCGCGGCGGGAGATCTTTCGTTCGGCGGGGGTTTTGTCGCTGCGTTTGGTCGCCATGGTTGCGTTGACCTCCTGGGCGGCGTGGGGTGCGGTGCGCGCGGCGAGCGCCTTCCGGCGGCCGGCTACGGCGCGAGGCTATCCGTTGTCCGGGGTTGATGGTACGCGAGGGGCTAGAGCAGCCGCCGAGCCGGTGCGCGGCGTGTATCTGACTAATGAAGCGCGCGGATGGCCTTGATATCAGCGAGAATCTCGCTCATTCGAGGTCGCCTTCCAGGTACCGGTCGTGCTTAGCCGACACGTCGGCGGCACCGGTTCGGTCACGGAATGCGCCGACGAGGCGTGCACCTCGACCGTTTACGGCTTCGCCAGCGGGACCTTGCTCGATTTGCGTAGCTGCCGGTCGCGGGTGACCAGCGGCACTCGGTGGGCGATGCTGGTGGCCGCGATGATCTCGTCGGCGGGGTCGCCGCGAAAATCCAGGCTCGGGATCAGCCGGCAGATGTCAAGGGTGATCGGCCAGGTATGAATACGCGCGAGACTGCGCGCGAGGTCGGCATCGTCGAGGTCGAGGTCGATGCGACCGAGCTGGGCCAGCTTGCTGATCTCCCAGAGGACGATCGACGAGATGCTCCAGCTGTCGCTCGTGAGCAGCTTCGTCTCCTTGGCCGTCAGCTGGCCGGCCAGGGCGTGGAGCAGGATGTGGGTGTCAAGATTGAGCATCCCACCTAAGCCCCGTCGATAGGATATCGCCTTTGATCTCGAGCTTACCCTCGAGGCTGCCGATGAGATCGGTCGCCTCGGTGCCGATCGGGATCAGTTTCGCCACGGGCTTGCCGTGCTTGGTAATGACGAGCCCGTCGGGCCCGACGGCGTCGAGCACGGCGAGGCACTGCTCCTTGAACTTCGCCGCTGCCATGGTCTTCATACGGCCAGTATAAATCTGGACAGATATTCTGTCCAGTCGGAAATTGTGACCGGTACTGGCGTTACATACGGCGGCTGGTCGATGCTCACCCGGGCACCAGAACCCCACCCTACTCGTTCGCTACCGTCCAGGCGGGGCGGTCGGCGCAGACCTCGGTGAGGTAGTCCTTGACCCAGCCATCGACCTCGGGGCTTACGTAGAAGCGGGGTTCCATCAGCGGGTCGTCGGCGGAGATCACTCCTTCCTTGATGGCGATCTCGGCCAGCGGCGTGTGCGGCATCAGGCGGATGCCGATGCAGAAGTTGAGCATGGCCGGATTCCTGTCGGCCAAGAAGGCGACCGTCTCCTCCACCGTCTCCCGGTTCTCGCCGGGCCCGCCGACCAGCAGCGAGAGTATGTACTGCATCTCCGTGTCCTCGAGCATGTCGAGGGCGGTGTCGAGCTGCTCCTTGGTGAAGTCCTTGCGCATCACCTCGAGCATCTTCGCGGATGCAGTATCGCAGCCGAGCGAGATCATGCGGCAGCCGGCCTCGTGCATGAGATCGAGTAGCTCGCGCGTGAGGTAGGCGGGATGGACCCCCGTGATCCACTTGAGCTCGAGCTTGCGGCTGATGATGGCCCTGCACACATCCTCGGCGTAGGCGACGGGATGATTGAAGAGCGCGTCGGTGAAGAAGACGATGCCCACGCCGGTGTCCTTCTCGATCGACTCGAGCTCGTCGGCCACCAGCTCGGGCGACCTCTTGCGCCAGTGCGGCCCCAGCGTGTGCGGGCTGTCGCAGTAAAGACAGCGAAATGGGCAGCCCTGTTTGATGAGGATGTTGCCGATCCCACCCTCGGCCACGTAGCGCTCGTTGTCGAAGAGCTCGCGGCGCGGCGGGCGCAGCGTGTCGAGGTCTGCGATGTGGGCCGTGGGGTTTACGCGTAGACCTTCCGGAGTGCGCCAGGTAAGCCCCGGCACGCCGGAGTAGTCGCCGCCGTCTTCGATGCGGTCGAGCAGTTCAACGAAGGCCAGCTCACCTTCGCCGGCAATCGCGAAGTCAGGCTCGAGGTAGTCGAAGACCGCCGCCGGAGTGACGGTGACCGCCGGCCCGCCTACAACGATGCGTGCATCGGAGTGCTCACGGCAGAGCGCGACGAGCTCCTTCACCTCGGGCAGCAGGTACTCGGTCTTGATGGAGCACTGGTTGTCGAGGTTTCTAATCGAGATCGCCGTCACTTCCGGGGCAAAGTCCGCAAGCGCGCGCTCGAGGTCGGCCTTCGGGTCCGCGGAGAACATCAGGTCGAGCACCTCGATCTCGTGGCGCGACTCATCTAGCTGGCCGATCACGCTGGCCAGCCCGAGAGGCAAGGGCGGCATCACGCGACGCAGGCGGTTGGCGGAGATGAAGAGGAGTTTCATGGGGGGAGGATCTCATGGAGGCGGGGTTGATGACAGCCTTGACGGGCAGCACGCAGGTGGGTGGCCGTCGGGTGAGAAGTGAGCGTCGCTCAGGTAGACTTCTCCCATGAGGAAGCGGATGCATATTGCCCTCGACGACGACGAGCTCGCACAGGTGCGAGCCGCGGCGAGAGAGCTGGGCATGTCCCCTGCCGAGTGGGTGCGCCAAGCTCTCCGGCGGCCCTTGCGTGAGCAGCCGACGCGCCCTGCCGAGCAGAAGCTGGAAGCAATTCGTATCGCCGCCTGTCACGAGTTCCCGACCGCGGACCTCGACCAGATGCTCGACGAGATTGAGCACGGGTACGGAAGCTCGCATTGATTTCGCACACCTCGGACGTCGCTGCTCGATGACCGATAATGGCATTGGACGAAGGAACCGGAAGATCAGGCGATTCCCGGATTGAGCGATGAGTCAGAAGCGACAGTTTGCTATCTGCGTGCGTAGCGAAGGCTGCGAGGATCTCGAGCTGCGGAAGGTCTACGAGTTGCTGCCCGACGCGCGTGCGACGCGCGATGGTTTTGTGCGCGTCGCAGACGAGTCCGGGGAAGACTATCTGTATCCAGCCGATCATTTCGTTGCGATCGAGCTTCCTCTCCGAGCAAAACGGGCATTGTCGGCAGCGTCAGGGTGACCGGAACCGGTCGGCCGCAGAGAACTCGAGATCAAGCGCTATGTCGTGTGCCGCACAGGAAAGGATCCCTGCCTAAGCGGCAGTGAAAATAAAGAATTCTTTCTTTTCGGCGCAGATGGGGCTGCGCTGAGGCAGACGCACCGACGGGATGGCCTGTCGCGTGGAGGCGAAACCGCGCCCTGAACGTCCACTTCTGCACCGCGTTCTCCGCGTCCATGGGGCTCAGTTCAGGCAGCAGTCCTTGTACCTGCGATCGCTGCCGCATGGGCATGGTTTGTTGACACCCGTGTTCGAACCGGTACGTCGCGCGGGCTCGCGCCGGCGGAAGATGCCGCATTCGGCCTCGACCGCACGCATCTCTTCCTGGCCTGGGTGCTCGGGGTCATCGATGATCTGCTTCCACATCCGGTAGTGGCGAACGAGGCGGTCGCGGTAGGCACCGTCGCGCTCGATCATCTCTTCGAAGAGGTCGAGGAATGCTTCGGAGAGCTCGGACTGCGGGTTCAGTGGGTCGAGAAACATCTGCCCGTAGTCGGCGAGGAGCGGCCCCGGAGGCTCGAAACCGTAATTGATCGTCGCAACATCCTTGTGGGACTCGGTGTCGTGAACTTGGATCATGACACGCCGGCAGTCGCACATGGGCTCGCAGCAGTATGACTCGACGAACACGAACCCGCGCCTGGGCAAACGGTCGTTGTCAACCGGAGTCGTCTGCAAGGTCTCGGTCTCAGCCTCTTCGGGAAACAGAAGGTGAAAAGCCATCATCGTCATAGTGCCGTGCCATCCTTGGGTCTGAAGTCGCACCCGCATACGCCACCGGGTCGCCGTGGATGAAACGCGGACGCCGGTGCGCGCGCGGGAGTGCGCGTATGTGTGTCATGGCGTACGGCGCGAGGTGCCGGTGGTCAATGACGTTTGTGTGCTTGTCTTGGGGATCGGAAGTCCGTTGTCTCTTGGCGCAGGGCTGTGGCGCTTCTTCTCTACTCCCTGGTCATTGACGCGAGCGCTCTTCCCGCAGCAGGATTCGGGTACAACTGGAATGGATTGGAACGATGCCGGTGGGATCCATCCGAAACTGACATATTATCCTTGTAGTAAGGACAATTATTAGATATTTTATCCTCCGTGGACGTGCAACTTCGCGACCTTATACGCCAGAAAATCATCGACGCCTTGGCCGCGCCGCCGCCGGATCTGACCCGCCGTGACGTACGCCTACCCGGCGTGCCTGGCAAAGCCGTGGCCGTGATCGGCATGCGCCGGACGGGCAAGACCACCTTCCTCTGGCAGGTACTAGGCGATCGCCTGGCTCAGGGAACGGCCCGCGAAGGGTTGCTCTTCTTCAGCTTCGAGGACGAACGCCTGACCGGCATGACCGCCGCCGACCTCGACCTCGTGGTCGAGGAGTACTACCAACTGCATCCCGAGTGGCGAGATCAACGCCGCGCGGTTTTCTTCCTGGACGAGATTCAGATGGTGCCCGGCTGGGAGACCTTCGCCCGCCGGCTGCTCGACACGGAACGCGTCGAGTTGTTTCTCTCCGGCTCCTCCGCGCGCCTCCTCTCGCGCGAGGTCGCGACCAGTATGCGCGGGCGAGCCATGGAGGCGCTGGTGCACCCGTTCAGCTACCGCGAGTATCTCCGGCACCTCGGCCGCGAGCCCAAACAGAACTCACGGCGCCTACCCAAAGCCGCACGCTCGACGCTCGAGAGAGATCTGCGCACCTACCTCGCTGACGGCGGTTTCCCTGAAGCCGTGGGGACGGCCCCGCGCGACCGCATCGACCTGTTGCGCGGATACGTGGACGTCGCCCTACTGCGTGACGTGGTGGAGCGCCACGGTGTGACGCAACCGGTTGCCCTGCGCTGGATGGCCCGCCATCTACTCTCGAACGCCGCGGGATCGTTCAGCGTAAACAAACTCTACGGTGACCTCCGCTCGCAGGGTATCAAGGTAGCCAAGGACACGCTGCACGCCTACCTCTCCCACTTGGAGGATGCCTTCCTCGTGCGCACCGTCTCCATCGCCACGGATTCCGAACGGCGCCGCATGGTGAACCCGCGCAAGGTCTATCCCATCGACCCCGGCCTGATCCCCGTGTTCGACCGCTCGGGCAAAGCGAACCTCGGCCATGCCCTGGAAACTTCCGTAATGCTCGAACTCGAACGGCGCGGCGCCGAGATCACCTACGTCCGCACCGCCGACGGCTTCGAGGTGGATTTCCTGGTCCGTTCTCCCGATGGCGCCGAGGAGCTGATCCAAGTCTGCGCCGATGTTGATACCTCCGACGCTCGCGCCCGCGAGGTGCGCGCCTTGGTCTCCGCCGCCGCCGAGCACCCCCGCGCCACGCAGCACCTCATAGCGCTGGAACCCGAGACACCGCCGGATCTTCCGGAAGGGATCGTGTTTCATCGAGCGTCGGACTGGTTGCTTGGGTGAGGATGGCTGAGGAGAGCGTTCGCCGGCGCCTTGCTCGCGCTCATGGACCTTTGCCTGGAGCAAACGAACCAGCGCGGGATGGTTCGGGAGACGATCACTACCCATCAACTGGCCGAGAAAGTGATCGCGCTGTACCGGTCTCCGTTACACCGAAGAAGTCATTGACGTCCGTAAGGATCCTGCCCCCGTAGTCGGCAACGGTCCTGTCCTCGCCCTCAGAGAGTCCGCGAACACTATCTCTGTTCGACCGAACACAGCGCCGCGATCACTCAACCTTCTCCTTTCCTTGCTTCGCCCCCTCGTGCCGGCGTTACGGCTGTCTAGACGATGATGCGGCGGGCCTCTCGCAGCTTCGCAAGTTGCTCCTGCACTAGCGTTCCGACATGCGCCAACCCCGTGCCACCTCCGGCGATCCACAA
>PIVZ01000006.1 GCA_003354045.1 bacterium | reverse complement strand
CGCGAGGGATTGATCTCGAGGGACGCCCTTCCGGTCGAGTTCACGCGCGCGCCCGCCGTAGACCGGCGGGTGAGCGAGGAAGTCCTCAAGGGAGAGAAGTCTCTGAGCGATGCCGTGGACGAGTTCGAACGCGACATCATCTCCGAAGCTCTGGCCCAGGCATACTTCAACCAGACTCGGACTGCGCAGCTGTTGGGGACGACCCGGCGGATACTCAAGTACAGGATGGACCAGCTCGGCCTCAGCTGCCCGGAGCCGCAACAGACGGCGGCCGGCGAGTAGGTCTGCTAGTCGAGGTCGGAGTCGGTCTCGATTTCTTTTCGCTTGGCGGACTTCCAGGCCTCGAACTCGGGGCCATCCCAGCTTCTGTGCTCGCCGCGCAGGTAGCCCTGCGCGTTGCGATGGTAGAGCCAGGCGTTCAGACGGTTCTCGCGGGCCGACTCGCGCGTCTTGAGCAGCTTGGCCGGCACTCCGGCGATGATCGAGTCCGGCGGGAACTCGGAGCCTTCCGTCACGAAGGCTCCACCGGCCACGATGGAGCCGGTGCCGATGACCGCGCCGTCCATGAGCGTGGCGTTTATCCCCACCAGGCAGCAGTCTTCTATGGTGGCGCCGTGGATGGTGGAGTGGTGGGTGATCGAGCAGAAATCGCCGATCACAGTCGGCACGTCGTAGCCGACGTGAAGCATGACGAAGTCCTGGATGTTCGTCATACGACCGACGCGAACCTGCTCGCACTCGGCCCGAATGACGGCATTCGGCCACACCGAAGAGCCTGCACCGATACTCACCCTGCCGTATATTTGCACGCCCGGCGCGAGCCATACGCTGCTATCGATGTCCTGCACTTCGTTATCCCCTAGTCGTCGCACGAACCGCTATCATCCGCCCGCGTTGCGAAGGGAAGACCCGGCGAGTTCCTACTCGTCGCAGCGGAAATCGAACTCTTCGGACATCAGGCGTGCGCTGTCCACGCCGGCAATCGCATCGGTCCAGGCGCCGTAGCGGGGGTTGGGAAGCACATACCAACCGTCGCCCCAGCCACGCCAGGCTTCGCACGCCGCTTTGTAGCGCCTCCTCGCCTCTCCGATTTCGCCTTTCTTTTTTCCGGACGGGGCGGCAGTGCTTTCGTCGTCGACCTCGAAGCCTTCGTAGAAGTCGGCGAGGTTGTCGCCGAAGTAGGCCAGTACGTTATAGCCGAGCTCGCTCTCGACACGCCGTCGCCTGGCTTTCTTGCTGCCGGTCTTGGTCTGCAAGAACATGTGAAAGCCATCCTCTTCGAGCTTCTTATCGGCGGCAACGATACCCAGCTCGCGTAGCACCTTCTCCGTCACTTCGGTCAGTTCGTGCGACCGGTTCGAAATGAACACCACTCGGACACCTAGCAAACGCATGTCGCCTATGAAGCGCTTGCTACCGGGAATGAGCTTTATCTGGTCGTGGTGGTCATTGTTCCAGTACGCCCATGCCGACTCTTCGTGGCTCCATCCTTGCTCGCGCAGCCAGGTTTCATAATGCAGGTTATCGAACACCGTCTCATCGAGATCCATCACCACGGCCGTACCCTTGGCCGTGCCCAGGCGCTCGAGCTCGGCTCGGATATTGTTCATGGCCGCATTGAAAGCCTGATGGCACAGAGCCTCGTACTCCGCCGAAGTACGCATCCACAGCAGAGCCCGTGGAGGCGGTTGCGGCTCGGTGGCTACCTCGGCTACCCCGCGCTCGAGATGGGAGCTGTAGTAGCCGAAGGTGCGCTCACCGATCACTCTCTCCACGTTTGCGTATGCGGAGGCAGCGCCCGTGCAAACGATCCACGCGAACAGCGATATCACCACAGTGGGAATCACGCCGCTCTTGGCGAGTGCCTCACGTACTACAGCAAGCAAGTCGTCAGCGGATGTTACCCCGCTCGTGGGGCCCTCGGCCGCCCCGATCAGCGTCGCTGCGATCTCGATCAAGCAGCCCACGCAGCGTCCGATGAGCGGCACCGAGATCAGGAGCAACGCCCAGCTCGCCAGCATGAACGAGCCGCGCGCCCAGTCGGCTCTACGCTGCATGCCTTGAAGCTCCGCGGCATGCGTCGAAACCGAGTGGGCCCAGCTCTCGGCCGGATCGTACAACTGCGAGACCATGGACTCGGCCAGCCCCTGATCGATAGTAAGAGACGTCTGCGACACAGCGGCACGCGGGACTGTCTTCTCATCTGTCAGCCGCGGCGACCGATAGCCGCGCGCAGGCAAGCCGAGACTCGGCAACGCGATCGAACCCAGCACCGAAAACAGACAGCCGGGCAGGCTCGCGCCCGGGCCGGAGGCGACAGATTCCCACCCGTCAGCGAATCGCCGGCCGTCGTCGCCGCTGGAGCCGAGGGCCAGCGAGCGATAAGCGCGATTGCTCATGACCTTGCTGCCGAGCCCGGTCGGTAGATGGTATCCGGGCCTCGCGTCATCACTGCGATACAGGGCAAGGAAACGATGATGGCTCTCGTCGCCAAGCGTCGCTATCTGACAGCGGGCGATGGCACCCCAAAGAGACCCCTGGCCCGTAGCTTCGCTCCCTTTGCGGACGATGCCTTCGGCAAGGATGCCGGTGGCGAAGGCTGCAACGAGAAGAGCAAGGGTGATCGGGACGGCGTACGCCCCGTGCCCTTCGAGTAGCCGGCGTGCGACACTCCACGGACTCCATCTTGCTGGAAGGTAGGCTGTAGCAAGCCCCAGACAGAGCGCCACGCCCAGCGCGCCGACGACCAGAGTTCCCAACGTATGTTCGAAGGTCCCGGGGTCCACAACTCAGACTCAGCGCTGCGACCAGCTACCGTCTGCGGCCTGCACCCACCAGCCCGCTTCGGCCTTGCGCAGCCACGCCTCGGCGAATATCGCCTGAACGTCCGCGACGCGTTCCGCCGGCAGGTTGTTGGCAGATGTGATCTCGCGGTAGAGGCTTCCGCGGTCACGATTCTCGGCATCGAGCAGTTTGCGCACCAACGCCTTCTCTTGCAGCGGCAGTCCCTCGAGATCGCGTGACTCGAGGAGGCCGTTCGAACGTAAGGCGATCCGCCCGGCTCTCAAATAGGGCTTGAGCTTGAGGGAACGCACCCTCATATCCGCCTTCAGTGCCCGGATGGCCGCGGTCGTCACATTGATGTCGGGCCCGCCGGCATGGGCCTCGGTCGGCGCGAGAACCGATACGACCGCCTGCAGGACGGCGACCGCCGAATACCGTGACCGCCGGAGAAGCGCGCCTTCTTGCTCACCCCAGGTCTCCTCGACGATTTCCTCGGCGGCTTCACGGATCTCGTTCTCGGGGAAGTAGATATTGACCGTCACGCAGGCGACTGCCGTGACAGCCCCGAGTGCGGCGACAGAGAAAGCGAACTTACGAAGCTTCATGACGGTCGATCCTCCCGTGGGTCGGCAGCCACCGGCACCCATGCCGGCTAGAACTGCTCAACGGCCAACAGCCGTCGTACCAGCTTTACCATCTGAGAAAAAGGCACCTCATGCCGGTGACTGACCACGTTTACCGAGGGCGGTATGCGTGAGCCCACCACCAGGAACTCCTTGCCTTCGTATTGTTCCATTCCACGCACAGTGAAGCGGTCGTTCTCGAGCCGGCAGCGAACGCCCATCTTGGCGTAGCGGTAGGTCTCGAAAAAGGGAACGAAGCTGACGCTGCCTGGGTCGGTCCCGGAACCGCCTACAATCGAGATCTGCCGGATAGCGCTCACGCTCAGCCGTTGCGGCACACCTCGCCGCGGCACGCTTTCCATCCACGCATCGAAAGCGACGGCCTGCCCGTCGGCGATCCTCAATCCCTTTATCTCCCCACGCATCAGACCGGAGACTCCGCCAAGGGACGAGGCTGCAGTGAGCAGGTCGAGGTCTATCTCGTCAAACTCGATATCCATGCCTATCGTCGGCACTCTGGATAGCAGAGCATCCACCCGCAGATTGCTCAGACGCACCGTACCGCCGAAGACTTGCAGCTCGAACGTCCCTTCGGTCGCCAGCGCCTCACCGTCGATGCGCACCGAGTCGAAGGCACCCGACAGCTTGCCGTCCGCATGGGGCCATTCCAGCACATCGGTAACGGGACCGATGTCGAGACCCTCGGCGGCCAGTGCGAGACCAACCACGACCGAGCCTTCCTCTGTGCGTGCGAAGTCGAGGCGTGAAACCGTTATCTCGCCGCCGAGCAGCGAGATACCGAAACCTCCCCGCGCGGCCAACTCGTCGGGCGTGGCCTCGAGATCCACCGTGAACCCAGTCCCTTCGACGCCGCCGAGATCGAGTCCGGCAACCGCCAGTCTGCCGCCGGCCACGCCTTTGGCGTTCGCGTTCGATCCCAGCAGCACAGGAACCGAAGCGTCGAGCCCCTCCATTGCCAGCTGCGGCTCGCTCGACGATATCTTCAAAGCGCGGGTGTCAACTTTCCCTACCGTCCAGTCCGGCTCGTCGTCGCTGTGATGGTGCTCGAGTGCCGCCGACAAACCACCGCTCACCTCCATGCCACCGAGTACCGGATAGCTCGACCCGAAGGGCTCGGCCACAGCCAGACGAAAGACGTCGCTCGCGGCCGGAATATCGAGACCGGCATGCAGGGAATAGGCGTTGCTCTCGAGATCCAGGTCGCCGCTGCCAACAACGCTCACCAGACCTCGCGCTTGCGCCTTTCCACTCTTTAAAACCAGGTGGTTAGCAGACTGAAGCTCGAGCTCTCCTTCAAATGTGAGGGGGCGCGGCTCTAGCTCTGCATAGAAGCGGTTCCAGAGCACTTCGCCATGCGTGACTGCACCGTCCACCGCAAGCGTCCAGCTTTCCTCCGACGCGACCACGACGTTGCCGGCAAGGCCTGCGCTCAGCCCCTCTCCGGCGCGTACGAACTCGGCGTCCTCAAAGGACAGACCTTCTGTTTTCAGCTCGAAAGCACCCTCGCCCACGTCTTCCTCCAGCCAGGAATAATGGCCGTCCAGCGTGGCACTCGTGCCGTACAACTTGAACTCTCCGACAGCACCTTCGAGCGGCTCCATACGAATCCCACGCTCACCCACCTCCAGCCGGCCAGCGGTCATGACAAACGGGAGTTCCACTTTGGCGCGCAGATTCCACTCGTCGCCGCCTACGACTCCATCCGCGACGCTGAACAGACCGGCCACCCGCGGCCCCTCTCCGGCCCCGCCTTCCATCCGCATGGTGCCGGACAGGTGGCCGCCAAGGCTCAAACCACCGGAGGTAGGATCGCCTGGCCGCGCCGCGGCGGCCGCCAGTTCTTTGCCGAGTTCGGCCAGGTCGGCAATGTCTACCTCAGCCACTGCGTCCCAGCGGCCGTCGGCGCGACCATAGCTACCGGTGATTGCCGCTTCGCCGAAACCCTCGAGCGCGAACACCGTGCCATCGGCAGTAAGCGCCGCCTCAGTGAGCCTGACCTCGCCGTCAACCGACAGTGCTCGCTCGTGAAGATCGACGTCCCGACCACTTGCCCACACAAGAGTTCCTTCGGTCGCCTTCGCCTCGATCGCCAACACGACGTCTCTGTCGCGACCGGGAGCGAAAGCAAAATCTGCAATGGCCATCGCCTCACGCATGACCAACGACTCGTCGTGTCTTACGGATACTTCATCGAGGCCGACATGGAAGGCGCCGCGCCGGAGAGCACCGTCATCACCGAAGAGAGCACCTTCTACCGTCACGCCGGTGACGGCGACGTGCCACTCCTCGTCTGCGTAGCTCAACTCGGTGAGCTGCGCTCCCGATTCATCGAGCGCAAGCTCACTCGAGCTCATGACGAATGGTATGCGCACGTTAGTGGAGAGCTTCCAATCACCTCCCGCGATCTCACCGTCACGGACGGTGATCTCACCGATGGCGGTGAGAGAATCGAGCCGGCCCCGGACGGCTATGGAGCCGCCAACTATTCCGACGGCTTTCTCGACGGGCGGCGGCAGGATGCCGGGAAGCTTCTCCACCAGTGCCGCGACATCGGACCTCGGCCACTGCAGGTGCGCCTCTAGAGTGGGGGGATCTTCACCGCCGAGATCGCCCAGTGACGCCTCGAGCGTCACCTCGGGCAGCGCCTCTCCGATATGAAGAGTCTGCTGGGCGTCCAGCTCCGCCTTCTCGGAATCGAACTCGGCTCGCCCCCTCAGCCGCAACGGCGCCGGCGCGTCGGGATGGCTCGCCTCGGCCGTCCAGTTGACCTTGGTCCGGCCAAGCAGGCTGCCGCTCAGCTCGGCGTGCACCTCGGTCTCGATTGGTTCGAGCACCGCGGGCAGCTCGAGACTGGCTATGTCTCCCGCCATGCGGCCGAGATTGTCCACGGTCGCATCTATCCGCCCCTCCATCTGCAAATCGTCGAGGTCGAGCCTGAGCGACCACCGAGCACTGGTTCCGGCGGCAACGGAGAGGAGCCTGCCTTTCATACGTAGTTCTTCGCCACCACGCAGGGAGTCGATACGCGCGTTGATCGGACCGAGCGCCACCTCGCCTTCCTCCCCGGTACGCACGCGCACGACGCCGCCGGCAATCTCTATTCTGCCAAAGCTGTCACCGGGCAGATCACCCGTCTCGCCACTGCCTGGCGGAAGGCGCTCGACGAAGATCTCGGGATTGTCGATCAGAACAGCAGCGGCTTTGAACTCGGGAAGTGCCCGGAAGTCGGGGCCGCTGGCAATTCGTCGCGCATAGAAGAACGGCTCGGCGCCCGGCTCTGCCACGGACACGCGCACCGCGGTAGCCGACAGGTCGTAGCCGATGTGGAAAGTCTCCATACGAACATCGTAGCCGCCAATGCCGGCGCGGCGCTCCATCCACACGCGCACCAAGGCGGTACCGCTAAACGGCGGGAGTGCCGCGTAGGCGACCACAAGCAACAGGGCCGCAGTGCCCGCCAACCTGGCTGCACGGAGAGGAGCGTCGCGCAGCTTCGAGCGGGTCTCTGTTCTCAGAAGGCTCACCTAAGTAGCGTCATTCTACTGGCAGGACCGTATGAGAAGAAAGCCGCATCGCGTGAGGCGCGCTGGGCCGGGCTGGGGAGCCCTGAAGGCCGATCAGGCGCCGCTCCACTCGCCCGGGACGAGCAGATTTGGGATTTTACGCACGAAGGCAGTCTGCCGCGCGATGGCTTCCTCGGAGAGCGGGTCCTCGCCGAGCATCATCTCCATGAGCGGAACCAGCGCGAAATACCCCATGATCACGTTGAGAAAGGCCGTGAGAAGCAGCGGCAGCTCATCCTCCTCCCAGTGCTCGAGCGCGGCGCCATGCTGCAGCGCCTCGACGCCTTTGCCGTAGATCGGGCCGAGCCAGCGGCCGGAGATACGGGCCAGTCGCTCGCCGCCGGTCAATGCCTCGTGATGGATGAGCTTGGCAAGGTTCGGACTGCCAGCGAAGTGCAGAACGACGCGGTCGATGGTTTCCTGCTCCTGGGCGAGCGGGGAGTCCGTCTGCACCAGCTCTTGCAGCAATTCGAAGACCGGTTCCAAGCCGCGGTCGAGAACGGCCTCGTAGAGGTCGTCCTTGCCCGGAAAGTGGTTGTAGAGACTGGCCGCGTTGAGTCCGACCTTGCCGGCTATGTCTCTGACTGCAGTGCCGGCAAAGCCCTTATCGGCAAAAAGCTGCTCGGCGGCACCGAGGATGCGGTCTCGAGTGTTCTTGCTCTCGCCGTCGTTGGCTGTCGGAACGAGTTCATCCATGAGAACGCAGTTGCGAGTGGCGGGAACCGCTAACTAACAAACGATCGTTTACCACGGTGCCCCCACCCACGCAAGGCTGTCCCAGGCCCGCTGTGCGCCCGGGATTCGGCGCCACTGTGGGCGATTTCGAGCACCGGGCCACTCCGGGACGGCGCCTAGCCTGCGTCTTTCGCACGTTGCTCCGCCTCCTCGAGCAGCGCCTTGAACCTCTCGACGTCAACGGCGATGAACAGTCCCTCGCCCTCGGCCAGCAGCGTATCGCCGGCATAGAGCTTGCCCGAGGCGTAGGTCTTGCGTCCATCGACCCGGTCAACCCCGGCGTCGAAGCGAAGGTCGGTATCGAGCGGCGTGGGCTTGCGGTAGCGCACGGTGAGCGTGGCAGTCATGCCAGGGTTGCCGCCCAGCGACTGCGCGAAACCGAGCACCTCGTCGAACGCGGCAGCGACGAAGCCACCGTGCAGGGAACCCGGAGGCCCCTCGTAGGCGCTGCCGAAACGCACGGTGCCGTGGACACGTTCGCCTCTCACTTCGAGCGCAAGCGGCGGCGCCAGCGGGTTGGAATGGCCTATGAGCGGACTGCGGTCGAAGAAAGCGTGTACGTCTCCGGCGTTGGCGCTCTCGGCAAAGCCCCACAAGGTCGTGCGTTTGGGCTGGTTCTCCAGGTGATAGGCGAGGATCTCGAGCGCCGCGGCAGCGCGCTCCAGTTCCTCTTCGGCCGGCTCGCTGGCCACCATCAGCTCTATTACGTTGCGCATGTCGGCGGCCAGCCGTCGTTTCAGTGCCCAGGCCCCGGTGGCCGGCATGGCCGCGGCCGCGGCATGCGGATGACCGGGCGGCTTTGTTTCTTTTTCGATGGCCATGAGGGTCGAGACTCTAGGCAGTTGGCTCCACCGACGCCACCGCCGCCCGTTCGGACGAAAAGTCCGCCCGGGCTAAGGTAGGAGCGAGATGAAAGTCGTAGTCGATTACAACGTGTGCGAAGCCAACGCCCGCTGCCAAGAGGTCTGTCCCGAGGTTTTCAAGCTGGACGACGAGGACAATCTTCACGTCCTTATCGAGAACCCGGGAGAGGAGCTCAAAGAGAAACTCGTCACTGCGGTGCGTGTGTGCCCGAGACAGGCGATCGGGCTGCTCGACGACTGAATCTCCGGCGAGCGGTGGTACGGTAGCCGTCACCACGCGCCTGCTCTCGAGCGGCAGGTTTCACTTCTCACCTATGACAGCAACGACCGTTGTCGGTCGCGGGGTTCGGCGAAGCCGCATGAGCGGTTTGGTCGTTCCGTACCCCGCACGAGCAGCCGGCTCATTTCTTCCCATTCCGTTTGGATACGCTATATTGACGCGGCCAGTTTCTGGCTTTGCCACATCATCTTCGAGGGGACATGTCGAGCGCGGAAGCATTGATCGAGGGCCTTGCCCTCACTGGAATCGGCATGGGAGTGGTATTCACTTTCCTGATGGCCCTCGTACTGCTCACAGGCCTCATGTCCAAGATCGTCGCACGCTTCGAACCGGAGCCCGTCTCCCTCGATCGCGGCGGTCCACGGGGCGCCGGAGGTCTAGGTGAGGGCCAACTCCTGGCCATCATCAGTGCAGCGATACACCGGCACCGTTCCCGCCAAGACGCGTGACCGCCCAGCAGAAGACGAAGCGCTCCAACGAACACTCATGAGTGAAACACAGAAGCCACTGCGAATTACGGAGCTCGTCCTACGTGACGCGCATCAGTCTCTTTTTGCCACGCGCATGCGCATCGACGACATGCTGCCGATTGCGGAGAAGCTCGACAAGATGGGGTATTGGTCTCTCGAGACCTGGGGCGGTGCGACCTTCGACTCCTGCATCCGCTTTCTCGGAGAAGATCCCTGGGAACGTCTGCGTCGGCTGAAGGCGGCAATGCCGAACACGCGTCAGCAGATGCTGCTGCGCGGTCAGAACATCTTGGGTTATCGCCACTACGCAGACGACGTTGTGGACCGCTTCGTCGAGCGCGCCGCGGTGAGCGGCGTGGACGTGTTTCGCGTCTTCGATGCGATGAACGACATGCGCAATATGGAGTGCGCCATCGCTGCCGTGCGCAAGCAGGACAAACACGCACAGGGCGCGCTCTCCTACACCGTGAGCGACGTCCATACCATGCAGACCTGGCTCGATCTTGCACGCAAGTTGGAAGACGCGGGCGCCCATTCCATCTGCATCAAGGACATGGCGGGGTTGCTGAGGCCCTACGTGGCTTTCGAGCTCGTGAGCCGCCTGAAAGAGGCGTTGGGGCTGCCCGTCCACATGCACTGCCACGCCACTACCGGCATGTCCACGGCGGCAATCGTGAAGGCGGCCGAAGCCGGCGTCGATGGCGTGGACACTGCCATTTCAACCATGAGCCATACTTACGGCCACTCGGCCACCGAGAGCGTGGTGGCAGTCATGGAAGGTAGCGAGCGCGCCACCGGGCTTTCTATTCTCGAGCTGGAAGAGGTCGCCACGCACTTTCGCGATGTGCGCAAGAAGTACGCCTCCTTCGAAGGGGCGCTACGCGGAATCGATTCGCGTATTCTCGTCGCGCAGGTCCCGGGTGGCATGCTCACCAACATGGAGTCTCAGCTCAAGCAACAGGGCGCCATGGACAAGTTCGACGAGGTATTGCGAGAGATCCCCCGCGTACGCGAAGATTTGGGAACGATCCCCTTGGTAACCCCTACCTCGCAGATCGTCGGCACCCAGGCCGTGCTCAACGTGCTCGCGGGCGAGCGTTACAAGAGCGTCACCAAAGAGACCGCAGGGGTACTCAAGGGCGAGTACGGAGCGACACCGGCACCGGTGAACGCGGAGATCCAGGCCCAGGTCCTCGATGGCGCCGATCCCATTACATGTCGTCCCGCGGACTTGCTCGAGCCCGAGGTAGACAAGCTCACCGAAGAGCTGCGTGGCCTGGCACGAGAGAAAAGGTTTGCGCTGGCCGATGACGAGATCGACGACGTCTTGACCTACGCCCTCTTCCCTCAGGTCGGGCTCAAGTTCCTCGAAAACCGTGGCAACTCTGACGCGTTCGAGCCTGCACCGGAGACCTCTACCAAACCCACCCCGCAGGCCGCGGCAGCAACGGCCGCCAGCGTCTACACGGTGACGCTGGCGGGACAGAGCTACGTCGTGCAGGTGAGCGACGGCGGCGATGTGAGTGCACTCGCCCCGGTTCCCGCCGCGGCTAGTGCAGGCCAGGCGCCTACGCCGCCCGCCGGCAACCATGCCGGTGCCGGAGACCCGCTCCCTGCCCCGCTCGCGTCGAACATACTCAAGATCTTGGTTCAGCCGGGACAGTCGGTGAGCCAAGGCGATCCGGTAATCGTACTCGAAGCGATGAAGATGGAGACCGAAGTTCGCGCGCCACAGGCCGGGACGATCGGCGAAATCCTGGTCCAGGTGGGCGACAGCGTGGCCGCGGGAGATACCCTGCTCACGCTCGGCCCCTGACCGTCATCCGGCGCGCACATGGGTCAGCTAGTTCAGATAGGACAGGCTACGGGGCTGTATCAAGCAAGCCCGGGGCAAATGCTCATGCTGATGGTGGGGCTTCTCCTGCTCTACCTGGCCATCGCCAAGGAATTCGAGCCCCTGCTGCTGGTCCCCATAGGCTTTGGCTGCATGTTGAGCAACATACCTGGCGCTGACATGGCGGTAGGCGACGGCATCCTCCAGCAGTTCTACGAGGTGGCGATCGCATCGGGCGCGGCACCTCTCATCATTTTCATGGGGGTGGGCGCGCTCACCGACTTCGGGCCGCTATTGGCCGATCCAAAGACGCTGCTGCTAGGCGCGGCCGCGCAGTTCGGAATATTCGCGACCCTGCTCGGAGCGTTGGGGGTCACGGCCCTGGGCTGGTTCTCCTTCAGTCTGCAAGATGCCGCTGCCATCGGCATCATCGGCGGGGCAGACGGTCCGACGGCGATCTATGTGGCTAACAAACTCTCTCCCCGCCTGCTGGGGGCGATCGCAGTGGCGGCCTACTCCTACATGGCGCTCGTGCCACTGATTCAGCCGCCCATCATGCGCGCGCTGACGACCAAGCGAGAGCGCGAGATAGTGATGAGCCAGCTACGCCACGTCTCCCCCACGGAGAAGATCATCTTCCCGATCCTCTTGTTGCTCTTGGTGGCATTCTTCTTACCCGGCGCAGCGCCGTTGCTCGGCATGTTGTGCTTCGGGAACTTCATGCGCGAGTGCGGCGTGGTGGAGCGGTTGAGCCACGTGACGCAGAACGCGTTGATCAATATCACGACCATCTTCCTTGGCCTGGCGGTCGGCTCGAGGCTCTCTGCCGAACGGTTCCTGGCACTGGACACCCTGGGGATCCTCATCCTCGGTGTGATGGCCTTCTGCATCGGCACAGCCACGGGAGTGTTGATGGGCAAAGTCATGAGCAAGCTGTCCGGCGGGAAGATCAACCCCTTGATCGGTGCAGCCGGCGTATCGGCCGTACCCATGGCGGCGCGGGTTGCCAACAAAGTCGGGCTCGAGGCCAACGAGCACAACTTCTTGCTGATGCACGCGATGGGCCCTAACGTCGCCGGCGTGATCGGGTCTGCGGTCGCGGCCGGAATCCTGATCGAGTTCCTCGCCGCGTAGCTATCGTTCGGTTCTCGCAGGGCCAAGACTCACGGCGCCGCAGCCTTGTCCGCCGCTACTGAGCTTCGGCTAACGCCCCTTCGAGGCGGGCTCGCGCGCGCCGCCGGAAGCCTCTGTGGCGTAGCTTTTCGCCCAGCGGTAGTCGGGCTTGCCGCTCGGCTGGCGCATTACTTTTTCCACTTCATGGATTTCTCTCGGCGCCTTGTAGCCGGCAACTTTGTGCCGGCAATGAGCTTCGATGTCGGCTTTATCCAGTTCGCGGCCGGGTCGCATCTGTACGAGAGCCGCAACACGCTGCCCCCAGCGCTCGTCGGGCACCCCTACGACGATGGCATCGAGAACGTCGGCGTGTGCCTTGAGGGCGGCCTCGACTTCCTCGGGGAAGATCTTCTCTCCGCCGCTGTTTATCGAGACCGTGCCGCGGCCGAAGACCCGAATCGTCCCGTCGGCCTCTATGGTGGCCATGTCTCCCGGCATCGCCCAGCGCTCGCCCGCGATCTCCACGAAGGTGGCCGCGGTCTTTTCCGGGTCGTTGTAGTAACCGACGGGAATGTGCCCACGCCGTGCCAACTTGCCGATCACGCCCGAGCCCGGCTCGAGTGGCTTCAAATCGTCATCGAAAACGCAGTTGCTGTCATTCATCTCGAACAGAGGGCCCTTCTCGGCGCCGTGCCCGGTGCCGGCGACCATCGATCCTTGATGACCGGTCTCGCTGGCACCAAAGCTGTCGATTATCATCACCGAGCCCAGACGCGCGCGGATCTGCTCCTTTACGGCCTCGGAGAGCACCGCACCGGCAGAGCCGATCACGAACAGGGAGGAGAGGTCGAGCCCCTCTTCGGCTTTGTCGATAGCCTCGATCAAAGGCCGCGCCATTGCGTCCCCGACCAGAGTGATCGTTTGCACCCCTTCGGCGGCGATCAGCTTGGCGGCGGTTGGCGCGTGAAAGCTACGGCCGGGCAGCAGCACGACCTTGCCGCCGCCGAAGAAGCCGATGAGGGCCGCCCACTGCGCGGCGCCATGGATGAAAGGCGCGGCCGGGAAGAACGTGAGCGGCATGGGGTTGGTCTTTACCAGTTCAGGCAGTTCTTCGGGCTTGCTTATCGGTTCGCCGCCGGGATTCCCGCCCTGCAGGCCGGCGTAGAAGACGTCCTGGTGGCGCCACATCACGCCCTTGGGCATTCCCGTGGTACCGCCGGTGTAGATTATGTAAAGGTCTTCGCCGGAGCGCGGTTCGAAGTCTCTATCCGGGGAGCCCGACTCGAGGACGGTTTCGTATGGCTGTGAGCCGAGAGCCGAACAGTCCTCGTCACTCTCGTCATCCAGGCAGATGAGGGTCTTTAGCGACGGTACGTCGGAGGCCACTGCCTGGATCAAAGGCGCGAACTCGCGCTGGTGCACGAGCGCCACCAGGTCCGAATCCTTGAACAGGTATCGTAGTTCGTCCTCCACATAGCGGTAGTTGATGTTCACCGGCACCGCGCGAATCTTGAACGTGGCCAGCACCGCCTCGAGGAACTCGTTGCCGTTGTAAAGATGCATGCCGACGTGGTCGCCGGGGCCGACGCCGCTTGCCTGTAGGTAGTGGGCCAGCCGGTTGGCTCGCTCGTCGAGTTGTCTGTAGGTCAACCGCGTGCCGCCTGAGACAACGGCCTCGCGATCGGGCACGACATCGACCACGCTCTCGAACAGATCAGCGATATTGAGCTCCATGTTCTCCTCTCTCGTGGATTCCGACGCCCGCAGAATCTCTGTGGCGTCGGTCGGTCTCAGGGCTTGTCAGCCCCCACCACCCACATTGCGAAGTACTGGGCGCCGCCACCGTAGGCGTGCCCGAGCACGGTCTTGGCCCCATCCACCTGATGCTCGCCGGCCAGGCCGCGCACCTGCAGAGCGGCCTCGGCGAAGCGCAGCATCCCGGAGGCGCCGACAGGATTCGAAGAGAGCACTCCACCCGACGGGTTTATCGGCATATCGCCGTCGAAAGCTGTGGCGCCTTCGAGGGTCATTTTCCAGCCGTCGTTCTCGTCGGTAAAGCCCAGGTTTTCCATCCACATCGGCTCGTACCAGCTAAAGGGCACGTAGATCTCGGCCGCGTCGAGCTCCTTGCGCGGGTCGCTGATGCCGGCCTCCTTGTAGACCTCCGCGGCGCAAGTGCGGCCGGCCAGAGGGTTTACCTGATTGCGACCTGCAAACATGGTCGGCTCGCTTCGCATGGCGGTCGATAACACCCATGCCGGCGGCTTCGCGGCGGCCTCGGCTACCTTCGCACTGCTGAGCACCATCGCGCATGCGCCGTCGGAGGACGGGCAGCACTCGAGGTAACGGATCGGGTCCCACAGCATCGGTGACTCCGCGACCGTCTCCATGGAGATCTCGTCCATGTGCAGATGGGCGTAGGGGTTGCGCATAGCGTTTTGCCGGTCCTTCACGGCCACGCGCATACCGACATCGGCAGGAGCCTTGGAGCGCTCGATGTAAGCGCGGATTATCGGCGCGAAGTAGCCGCCCGCGCCCGCGACCAGCGGTACCTGGAACGGGATCTTCGGAGTTATCGCCCAGGTGGCCTCGCTCTCGGACTGCTTCTCGAACCCGACCGTGAGCACCCGCTCGTGAATGCCCGCCTGTACCAGGCCGGCCGCGACCAGGGCCGTCGATCCACCCACACTGCCGGCCGTATGCACTCGCAGCAGCGGCTTGCCGGCAGCCCCGAGGGCATCGGCGAGGTAGAGCTCGGGCATCATCACGCCTTCGAACATGTCAGGCGCCTTGCCGACCACCACGGCATCGATGTCTTTGAAGGTGAGATCGGCGTCCTCGAGGGCGCGCAGGGCTGCCTCGCGAACCAAGCCGGGAATCGAAAGGTCGCCGCGCTTGGCGGCGTGCTTGGTCTGACCGACACCTATAACTGCGCAGAGCTCAGCCATCACTCTCCCTCCAGGATGCAGACGAGGTTCTGTTGGAGACACGGGCCCGAGGTCGCGTGGGCGAGCGCACGGTCCGCCGTACCGCCGATGACCCGATCCGCGGCCTCACCGATGCGAGTCAACCCTGCGGCCATTACCGGGTTCGCCGCGAGCACGCCTCCCGACGGGTTGATATCCATCCCTTCGCCCAGCCCCAGCTCCTCGCGCAAAATCAGCTCCTGATGCGTAAAGGGGGCGTAGATCTCGGCCACGTCGATCTTGTCGGCTGCCGCGCCGGCCTTTTGCGCCGCCAGGGCCGCCGACGGCGCTTTGGTGAGATCGCGGTAGCCGAGCGCCTGACTGTCCACCCGATGATCGATCCCGCGAATCCACGCCGGTCGTTCGCAAAGCTCACGGGCCAGGTCGCCGGTGGCGAGCACTACTGCACAGGCCCCGTCCGAGATCGGCGGGCAATCGTGCTTGCGCAGGGGCGAGGCGATATAGGGCTCGGCAAGCAGGGCCTTGGCGTCAAAGTCACCGGCTACCTGGGCAAACGGGTTTTCCTTGGCCGCCCGGCGGCTGCGAACGGCAATCTCGGCCATGTCGGCCTCCGTGAAGTCGCTCGAATCGAGCAGGGCGCGGGCCTGCAGGGCGGCCACGCTGATCGAGTCGGGCCACAGGGGACCGACCAGATAGGGGTCCATCTGCGTGGCAAGCACGTCCGGAAGATCGCCGACTGAAGATTTGCCGAAGCCGTAGGCAAGGGCGGAATCGATGTCGCCGTGCTGCAATCGAACATAGGCTTCGTAGAGCGCCCACGCACCGTCCATCTCTACGTGTGACTCGCGGATCGGTGGCCACGCGCCGACTCCATCGAGCGCAGCCACGAACGAGAACGGTATGCCGGCCAGGTAGTCGCTGCTGCCCGAGCACGTGAATCCGATATCCTTGCGGGCAATGCCGGCGCGCGCGACGGCTTCGGTCACAACCGGCATCACGATCTCGACCTCATTCCTCTCGGCGTCACGCCTGACCGAGGGCGCCTGGGCGAACGAAACGATGGCAACGTCACGCATCACAGATGCTCCTTGAAGCTGTCGAAGGGCGCGTCGGCCTCGCCGGTGGCCCTGAAGTACTTGATGCTCTCGAGTGAAGGCGTGCGCTCCTCGGGCGGCGCCCATACGGCCTCCACGCGCAGCCCCATCCTGACCTCCTCGACCGGTGTCTCCTGGATCAGGAAGAAGAAGGAGATATCGGCGCCGTCGAGCAACACCGACGCGCACACGTAAGGAATCTCCACTGCCTGACCGTAAAACGGCAGGTTCACAACACAGAAGGTGGTGACGGTGCCGCGGTCGGAAACCTGCACCTCCTCCTCCGTGGGCACGGCGCAGGTCGGACACGAGCCACGCGGCGGGATGTAGACCTTCGAGCACTTCGGGCAACGCTGTGCCATCAGACGGCCATCGACCAGTCCACGCAGGAACGGCGTTGCCGCGTGGCCCGGAGTGATCTTATAGTCCAAGCTCATCGGGGTGATGATCTTCTTGATCGGATCGCCCATCACGCTCCCTCCGGCTCGAAGCACTCGATGTCCCCGATGGCGCCCGTGCGTTCCTCACGCCAGCGGGCCTTCACGCGCATTCCCGTCTCCATCCTGGCGCCCTCCCCGGCATCCACGGCGTGGAGTAACCCGGTGTCGGCTCCGTCGAGCTTGACCAACGCCCACGCGAAGGGCCTGTCCAGCGGATGCTTCTCGCGCGGCGTCGTCACCCATGTCCAGGTGGTTACGACGCCCGCATCGGCAACCTCGACGAAGTCGTCGAGGCCTTCGCCGGTCTCCGGGTCGTACTCGCACGGCGGCACCAGCACGCGCCCCGCGGCGGTCCGTGTGCCTTCTATCTTCCCGTCGCGCAGTCCGCCCAGGAAGCGGCCTATAACGGCGCCCACGGAGCGCGTGTACGGGTACTCGAGGACGTGGACGGCCTGGAGAACCTCCCCCTGGCCGCCGGAATCATGCTCACTCATGGTATAGCTAGCCTCTTCCAGTGAGGGCGTGTGCCGGCGCGGCATCCCGCCAAACTGAAACGTGTTCTACATGCAGATGCCGTCTAGGGCAACGCCTCCTTTGCGCTTTCGGAAGCCGACAACGACGGCGACCCCGACTTGCAGCCCCGGCCATGGACGCTCGCGTGTTCATCGCAGCTTTGCCGCGTCGCGAACGCCCAGATTGCGGCTTGCTTTCCCGTTCCAGGGTCGCTACACGGGGCGCGTTCCGCATTGCCGATCCGTCGGCGGCATATGATCCGCGGCAGAGGAGCGCTTGTGCCCTCGCATCTGGAAGAGAAGCTCCAGCAAGACATAGTCCGAATTCGCGACAAGGTGCGCGAGATGGCCGATCTGGCCGTGCGCGGGCTGGAAGACTCCGTCAAGGCGCTGACCACGGGCGACAACCGGATGGCCTACGTGGCAATCCTACGCGATTCGCGCGTAGACAAGCTCGAGAGCCTGATCGATGCCCTGTGCGTCGAGTTCATCGTGCGCCACATCCCGGTGGCAGCCCACCTGCGCTTCGTCCACTCGGTCGCCAAGATAGTCTCCGAGATCGAGCGTGTCGGCGACTACGCCGAAAGCATCAACCGGCTCTCCATACTGCTCGGTGGCGACCGTGGCGAAGACCAGTTCGATAAGTTCGAGCGGCTGGCGGCCGTCTCGATCGACATGACCAGACAGGCCGTTCGCTCGTTTCTCGACGAAGACCTCGAGTTGGCCGACAAGACGACAGATCTCGACGCCAAGGCCGACAGGCTCCATCAAGAGATCTACAACGATCTGCAGTCCGAGATTCCGGTCGGAAAGGAAGACCTCGCCCGCCTTTTCACCCTACTGTCGATCGCCAACCGCTACGAGAGAGTGGCCGATCAGGCGTGCAACATCTGCGACGAGGTCAACTACATCGTGACCGGAGAGGTGGTAAAGCACCGCCTGCACACAGACTTACAGATCCTTTTCGTGTCTTCGATCGGCTCCTGTCACAGCCTGATAGCCGAGCGCATTGCCAGCGCGGTGGCCGGCGATAATTTCGACTTCTTCTCGGCCGACCTGGAGGGGCGCGTCCCGAGCCCGCAGACGGCCAAGTTCCTCGAGAAGAAAAGCCTCGACGTATCCGGACTCAAGACCAAGACCCTCGCGGAAGTCGGCGACTTGAGCCGCTTCAAGGCACTGGTGGCGATCGGCGAGAGAGCCGCCCAAGCGCTTCCGCAGGTCGGATACAGGCAGATCGTCCTCGAATGGGACGTGGCAGACCCGTCCGCAGCCCCTCCCGAGGAGGCTGAGGAGGCGTACGCTCGGGCTTTCAACGAGCTCTTGGATTTCGTCAAACGTCTGATCCGCAGTTTTCACGGGACAGTATCTTCATCTTCGCTGGGAGTCGGGGAGTAGGAGGGAGGATGACCCGCATCGGTTACGGAGTCGGGGTGCTGGTGGCTACCGCAATGCTGTCAGGCTGTCCGGGGGGAGGTCCGTCGCGGACGCTATTGCAAAACAAGGGATCGGACACGCTGGTAAACGTCGCTCAGTCCTGGGCCGAGATCTACCGCAGCGTGCGGCCGGAGATCGGGGTGGCCGTCAGCGGCGGAGGCTCGGGCACGGGTATAGCCGCCTTGATAAACGGCACGGTGGACATCGCCAACGCCAGCAGGGAGATAAAGGCAAGCGAACGGGCCGAGGTAAAGCGTGCAAACTCGGTTGACGCCGTCCAGCACGTCGTTGCCCGCGATGCCATCGTCGTCTACGTACACAAGGCCAACCCGATCAAGCGGATCACTTTCAAGCAACTGGCCTGCATTTATGGTGAACGCGGCACCTGCGAGACCTGGGATTCGGTGGACATCGAGGTGCCCGGCTGCGCTGCACAGAAGATCATACGCATCAGCAGGCAATCGAACTCGGGAACCTACGAATACTTCCGAGCAGCCGTGCTCGGCAAGGAGGGGGACTTCAAGCTCGGTTCGCGCGACATGCAGGGAAGCAAGGATGTGGTCGATATCGTCACCAAGACCCCGTGCGCCGTCGGCTACAGTGGAATCGGTTACATGACCGATGCGATTCGCGCGGTCTGCGTTGCCGCCGACCAAGAAGTGCCTTGCATCGAGCCCACGCTGGCCTCGGCCGCCGACGGGAGTTACCCACTGTCGCGGGCTCTCTACATGTACACGTTGGGGGAACCAACAGGTGAAGTGCTCGCCTACCTCGACTGGATCAAGTCCGAAGCAGGACAGCAGATCGTCGAGGACAGCGGCTTCGTTCGCCTACGCTAAGACCCGGTAGAGTCCAATGGAGGGTACTCGTAAGGAGGCGCCGACCACTGGTAGGGCGCGCTCTGGTGCGGCCTTCGAGTTCGTGATCGAGTGGGCGATCCGGATTTGTGGCTTCAGCGCCATATTCTTCGTCTTCGCGATATTCGCGTTCGTCTTTGTCTCGGGATCCGAGTTCATCTTGAACCGCCTCGATCTCGGGGAGTTCCTCACCAGCACCGAGTGGTACCCCTCCTCGGTCGCCAACAAGCGCTACGGCACACTCGCGCTTTTCGCCGGGACCGCCAGCGTCACGCTACTGGCAATGCTGATCGCGGTCCCGCTCGGGCTCGGATCCGCCGTTTTCATTTCCGAGTTTACCAGCGGAAAGCTCAAGGAAAGCTTGAAGGTGGTGATAGAGCTGCTAGCCGCCGTACCGTCGGTGGTGTGGGGGTTTATCGGGCTGGCCATGATGAACCCTATGATAATCGCCCTCTTCGACGCCCCCATCGGCCTGAACGTCCTCAACGGCGGCATCATTCTCGGTCTGATGAGCGTGCCGATAATCGTCTCCATAGGCGAGGACGCGCTCAAGGCCGTGCCTGATTCCTACCGGGAGGCCTCGCTGGCTCTCGGTGCCACGCGCTGGCAGACGGCTTACAAGGTCCTCTTCCCGGCCGCACGTAGCGGCCTGTTGGCGGCCGTGCTACTGGGGGTCGCTCGCGCCATCGGCGAAACCATCGCCGTGTTGATGGCCACAGGCCATGCGGTGCAGGTGCCCACCAGCCCCCTCGACTCGGTGCGGACCCTCACCGCGACCATCGCGGCCGAGCTCGGTGAAACGGCACGCGGTAGCGACCACTATCAGGCGTTGTTCGCAGTCGGCGTACTGCTCTTCGGTCTGACCTTCGTGGTGAATTTGACCGCCGACCTGCTGGTAAGGGGAGCCCGAAACAGGTGAGCACCGCGGCGGTATTCCAGACCACCGAGCGCACGGTGGCCAATCGCAAGAAGGAGCGCATCTTCATCGGGGTGCTGGGGATCGCCACTGCTCTGCTGATAGTCCCACTCTTGGCGATCGTCGGACTGCTCATCGTCAAGGGATCTCCCGCCCTGTCCTATGAGTTCCTGTTCACGGCCCCCGTGGCCGGGATGACGGCCGGCGGCATCTTCCCGGCCATCGTCGGCACTCTGTGGTTGGTGGGCGTATCGCTGGCCGTGGCGGCTCCGATAGGAGTGTTCGCTGCCATCTATCTGAACGAATATGCCGGCGATACCTGGATTACCCGCATCATCAACCTGGCCATCGTAAACCTCGCCGGCGTGCCCAGCATAGTTCACGCGCTATTCGGGGTAGGCGCCTTCGTCCTGTTCCTCGGCCTCGGCACGAGCATACTTGCCGCTTCGCTCACGCTGGCCGTGATGACCTTGCCGGTGATCATCGCCACCACCAAGGAGGCGCTGGCCGCGGTTCCGATGGCCTTCCGACATGCCTGCTGGGTGCTCGGGGCTACCCGCTGGCAGACCATTCGCCACGTGGTCTTGCCGAACTCCATCGCCGGCATTCTCACCGGCGTCATCCTTCAGGTCTCACGGGCGGCTGGAGAGACGGCGCCCATCATGTTCACCGGGGCTGCCTTCTATCTACCGTTCCTGCCGCAGTCGGTTCACGATCAGTGTATGGCGCTGTCCATGCATTTGTTCACGGTATCGACCCAGGTGCCCAACGTGCCCGAGGCAATACCGTATGCCACGGCGCTGGTGCTCCTCACCCTCGTCATGGGCGTGAACCTCGCCTCTATCTTGCTTCGCAGCTACCTGAGAGCCCGGCGAAAATGGTAACGGCCAACAACAAGATCGAGATCCGCGACCTCAGCGTCAGCTACGGTACGCAGACGGCGCTCGATCGGGTCTCGCTCGACGTGCGTGAGAACGAGATCCTCGCCGTCATCGGTCCCGCCAACGCCGGCAAGACCACGTTGCTCAATTGCCTCAATCGGATGACGGACTTCAATCCGGATGCAAAGGTGAGCGGCACCATCCGCATCGACGGGGAGGATATAAGCCGTATACGCGACGCCAGCCGGCTACGTAGCCGCATCGGCATGGTCTTTCCGCTACCGGTGGGACTGCCGATGTCCATTTACGACAACGTCGCCTTCGCCCCACGCATGGCGGGGATGCGCGCCAAGGGCGAGCTCGACGAGATCGTCGAGCGCTGCTTGCAGCAGGCGGCCGTGTGGGACGAGGTGAAGGACCGCCTCGACCATCTCGGCACCCAGCTCTCCGGCGGACAGCAGCAGCGCCTGACGATCGCGCGGGCTCTCTCGCTTCAACCGGAGATCCTGTGCCTGGATGAGTTCTCGATCGCTGTGGATCCGGTGACCACGATGAAGATCGAGGAGGTAATCAAGACGCTGAAGCAGAACATGACCATCATCCTGGTCACCAACCTCGTCTTGCAAGCAAAGCGGCTCGGAGACCGCACGGCGCTGTTTCTCGGCGGAAAGCTCGTGGAGGTGGACACGAACGAGGTGATCTTCTCGCGGCAGACGGCCGACATGCGGACCTATCAGTACGTGCAGGGGGTCTTCGGATAGCGCAAAGCGATGGGCAACCGGCACGCAATAGTCACACGCAATCTGCGCCTCTCATATGGCGACCACGAGGTCCTGCTGGGACTCGACCTCGACATCCCGAAGGGGGTCATCTCCGGGCTGATCGGACCGTCGGGCTGCGGCAAGACCACCTTGCTGCGCTGCTTCAACCGCATCAACGAGCGCTACGCCAATGTGACCACTTCGGGCGAGGTGATCATCCACGGCCGCAACATCTACGACCAGGACGTCGATCTGATCGAGCTGCGCAAGGACGTCGGCATGGTGTTCCAGCGGCCCAATCCCCTGCCCATTTCCATCCGCGACAACGTGCTCTACGGCTATCGCCTGCATACGCCGCGGCGCGAACGTGACAAGGACGCCGAGGAAGAAGCCCTGAAGAGCGCCCTCGAGGAAGTGCATCTGTGGAAGACGCTCGAGGACAGACTCGACGAAAGAGGCACGACGCTGCAGCTCGAGCAGCAGCAAAAGCTGTGCATAGCCCGTCTGTTGCCGCTAAAGCCCTCGGTCATCCTCATGGATGAGCCGTGCTCGGCACTCGATCCGGATGCTACGGCGAAAATCGAGGACATGATGCGCGAGCTTGCCGGGTCCTACACCATCGTCGTCGTCACTCACAACATGGCCCAGGCCCGCCGCGTGAGCGACGAGTGCGTGTTCATGCTGCTCGGTGAGATCGTCGAGCACTGCCGCACCGAAGACATGTTCATCGCACCGCGCGACCAGCGCACCGCCGACTACATCGAAGGCCGTTTCGGCTAGAGAGGTCGCAGGGACGAGCTTTCAGGCCAGTGCGGCCGACACTGCCTCGAGAACCCGACCCGCCTCTGAGCGCACCCGGTAATCTTCGGCCTTGTCCACCCAGCGAACGATACCGCCGGCGTCCACCAGAAAGGTCGTCGGAATGGCAAGCGGACGAATGATGCCACGCGAGGGCGTAGGGGCCATCCCTTTCTCGTGTCTCAGGTTGTAGAGGTCCGTGACGGCGAGATCGGGGTCGGTCAGCAGCGTCATGCCGAAACCGAACTTCTTTCGCATACCGGCGGTCTCCTCAGGTGTGTCCGGACTGATGGCAACCATCGTGACGCCCATCTCCTCGAATTGCTGCTTGAACTGCTCCCACCGCTGCAACTCAGCGGTACAATACGGTCACCAGTGGCCTCGGAAGAACTTGAGCAGATACGGCCGGCCGGCAAGCGAGGCTGACGAAAACTTATTACCGTCTGCATCGACGGCCTCGAAGTCGAGAATTCGCTGGCCCACATCGACGGCAGCCACGCGCTCCGGCATCGCACTGGCCATCGTCAAGTACAACGTCATGGCACCGCCGGGTATGACGATCGCCGCGAGAATGGCGCCTAAGGCCCCTGGCTCGTTCGTCAGTGCCAGCGAAGCCAAGACGACGGCAACGACATTGGCGAGCTGGAAGGCGCGCGGCCGCAAGGGAACGGCAACGGCCTGGATCGTGCCCCAGTAGAAACTCCAGTTGGCCGCGAACAAGCAGAACCCGAGCATTGCCATTACGAGACCTGTCGATGTCGTCATTTCTCAGATTCCTTGTCGCGAGCGGGCGACCGGCGGCCCACAGGGGCTGACAGACCTACTCTACGGGCCGATTCGCGAATGGTTTCACCAGCGTGGATTTCTCAGAAGGCGACGGCCTGGCCGTCCTTGCGGTGGTCAGAGGCGGCCAGGTAGCCGCCCTCGAGCCTGTATATGAGCTGAGCGCCGCCAAACATTATCGCCGGCAGCTCGCTCATCTGATGGCCGCGCTCGGCCAGCGCCGCCAGCGTAGCCACCTCGAAGCCGGCCTCAACACCAACCGTTGCACCCTCCATCACCTGCCAGCGCGGGGCATCGGAGGCGGCCTGCGGGTTCTGCCCGGCACCGAAGATGCGCCGCACCATCTGCACGTGCCCCTGGGCCTGCATCGGCCCGCCCATCACGCCGAAAGCCATCAGAGGCAGCCCCTCACGGGTCACGAAAGCAGGGATAATGGTGTGAAACGGACGCTTATGGCCGCCGACCCGGTTGGGATGGCCGGGCTCGAGAGTGAAGCCCGAGGCCCGGTTCTGCATACTGATACCGGTCCCCGGCACGACGATGCCCGAGCCGAAGCCGAAGTAGTTCGACTGGATGAACGAGACCATGTTGCCCTCGGCGTCCGCCGCACACAGATAAACGGTGTCCCCGGCACCAGGCGCGCCGAAGGTCGGCCGTCCGGCCCGCCGCGGGTCAATCTCGCCGGCTCGCCGTGCGAGATAGCCGCCGTCGAGCAGCGCATCCACGCCCATGTCCATGGTCGCAGCATCGGAGACGTAGCGGCCGGCATCGGCAAGAGCCAGTTTCATCGCTTCTATCTGCCAATGGAGCCCATCGGCCGAGTCAACCGGATGCTCGCCTGCCGGCGTGTTCTCGAGAATGCCAAGCGCGATGAGTGCCGCAAGGCCTTGCGTATTGGGAGGGATCTCGTGAAGACGAACGCCGAGACTATCGCCGGCTATGGGAGTAACCCACTCGGCGCTGTGACTGGCGAGGTCTTCCGTGCTCAAACAGCCGCCCGCGGCGCTCGCGTGCGCGACCATGCGCTCGGCAAGCTCGCCGGCATAGAACGCCTCTCCGGCCGAGGCCGCAATGGCCTCCAAGCTTCGCGCAAGGTCTTCCGAACGAAACAACTCGCCCGCCCGCGGAGGTCTGCCCTCGGGTAGGAAGGTCGCGGCAAATTCCGGAAACTCGTCGTAGAGGCCTGCCGTGAGCCGCCATTGATCGGCGACTATGGGAGATACCAGAAAGCCGTCGCGCGCATAGCCGATGGCCGGTTCGAAGAGCCTGGCAAAATCGAGGCGGCCGAAGCGCTGGGCAAGCGTAACCCAGGCCGAGACCGCCCCCGGCACCGTCACGCTATCCCAACCGGTCTGCGGCATGCGTTGCAGTCCTTCGAAGCGATCCGCGGTCATGGCGGCGGGAGAACGCCCGGAGGCATTGAGCCCGTGTAGCGCACCGCTGTGCCACACCAGCGCGAAGGCATCACTACCAAGACCGTTGTTGGTCGGCTCCACCACCGTCAGTGCGATCGCAGCGGCCAGCGCCGCGTCTACGGCATTGCCGCCATCGGCGAGCATGCGAAGCCCCGCCTGCGCGGCCAGCGGCTGCGAAGTTGCCACCACGTTGGCACCCAGCACCGGCCTGCGCCGGGACGGGTACGGGTAGGTCCAGTCGAAGTCGCTCGAACTCGTCGTAGCGTTAGCCACTGGCTTCACGGCGTCTGGAGAGGCGCCTTCCGAAGTTGATGAAAGGCCGCTCGATCAACAAGTAGGATAGCGTAGATATGGCCGCGACCGCCACAAGCGTGACGACGATCTTCGTGTAGTGATCTAGCGGTTCGCGGCGCACGTACTCGATCACGGGCAGGTGCCATAGATAGACGCTGAAGCTGACGATGCCGATGAATCGCATCGCACGAGTGACGAGCACCCGGCGCAACAGCCCGCTTCCGAGGAGCGTTGCCAGAAGGAACACCGACCAGGCAAGCCCGTACCAGGACACCTCGGCGAGGAAGCGATAGTGGATCCCTCCGCCGCCGGCCCAGGCCTTATAGATCCCCGGCCCGGTTGCCAGCACTGCAACGAGGGCGATCAAGCCGACCGCCTCGAGAGAGACGCGAACGGCCTGCGATTCGATGCGCTCTCCGAAGTGATGGTAAACGATCGCAGCGGCGTGCCCGAACAGAAAAACAGACAAGTACGGAGTCAGCGCGATAGGGTGGCCGAACAAGAAGCGGGCCGGGAAGTATATCTCCCTGACCACCACGCAGGCAGCCACGAACGCAAGTGCCACCCACGGCCTTCGCCGGGCGACCACGACGTAGAGCCCAACCAGCACCGGCAGCACGGCGTAAAACTTCATCTCGACCGGAATGGCCCAGAAGATCTTGGCCCCCTCTTGCAGGAACACATGACCGAGAACGGTAACCTCGCGCGGCCCGAACAGCGCATGGCCAAAGAATGCATTGTTGGACCCGATAAGGAGTGCACACAGGAACAGCGGGTAGACCCTGAGAATCCTGCGCGCGAAGTACAGGCCCCAGCGACCGGCCGAGCGAACGGCGTCGGGCCCGCCGGCAACGAACTGTAAGCTGAGCAAGAAGCTGCTCAGCACGAAGAACAGGTAGACGCCGTACTTGCCCATCCCCACGAGATCGAGAGATGGGTGCAGGCGAAGGCCGGCACGGCTCATGTGGCTCAGCAGGACCAACAGGACTGCAAACCCGCGCAGGCCGTCCAGGGCCGCGATCGACTCGCCACCGCTTGCGCGATGGATTACCAGTGCCTCGGCCAAATAACTGCGCAGGCGAGCAATCAAAACAGTGCAACGATAACCGATGCCTCGTCGCCCCGCGAGTCGCCGAGCCCGTAGCACGCCACCGCCCCGGGGCCGCCGGCGACGGCATGCAATATGGCCGCTGGGCTCTCACCGACGCCATCCGACGCTGCCGCGGGAAAACCCTCGTTGCCCGGAGAAACGCCTGCGTTATCAAGCCGTTGATCTTGCCTGCCACGGCCTCGACAAAACCGCAGAATGCCGTTGACACGTCCACGCTTAGGCAGTACTAAAACCACAAGGGTTAGGGGGTGCAGTAAAGGGGATCTTCGAAACAATATCCGACCCTCTAGTTGCGTTACGCACACCCCTCGCCGGTTCATTAGCAAGGCTGTCCTCGAACCGAGGCAGGTGCGCTATGAGTCTGAAAAACCACGGAGAGCGCGGAGTCGCCGCCGTAGAATTCGCCCTCGCCCTACCCATCTTCATGGTGACGATCTTCGCGGTCGTCGAGTTCGGAAGCGCCTTTCACAAACAGCAGATCATAACCTCGGCGGTCCACGAGGCCGCGCGTCTTGGCGTACTAGCAGGCGATCCACGACCGACGGCATCAGAAATAAGGCTGCGAGCCTACGACTATCTCGACCAAGTGGGTCTCGATTCGGCCGAGGCGATCGTGATCGTCTCGGGCGCCAGCGGAAATTCGGGGGACCCCCTGCGGGTACAGATCGACTACCCGACCGACTTCACGATGCTCTCTAGATTCACTTCCGCCGAAGACGGACCCATCCCAGGCAAAGTGCTTTTGAAAGCACGAGTAGTGGCCGCATTGGAATGACCCGATGACGCTGCCGCCGCCCTACCAGGATCACAATGGCGAGCGCGGTTCGTTCACCCTCCTGGCCGCCGGTGCCTTTGTCGGACTCCTCGGGTTCCTGGCACTCGTAATCGACGTCGGCAATTTGCTCGTCACCAGGCGGCAGCTGCAAAACGTCGCCGACACGGTAGCGGCTGCGGGAAGCCGTGAGCTCGGGCGCGTCTATACGGAGCTGGGTGACATCGATCCCGGCCGCCACCCGCTCACGACCTGGGAGAAGGCCCGTATAAACCTGGTCGTCGAGGAATTCGCCCGCTTGAACGAGGTGGCCGGCCACGCCGTGTCGGTCGCGCCCGGAGACGTCGCCTTCGGAAGGTGGGACAGCGCCTCGCGGACCTTCACCGCCACCGACGTTGGGGCCACGGGGCTCAGGGTAGCGATGCGCTACGATTCGAGCGCAGACGGAGCGATCGGCACTTTTCTCGGCTCAGTCACGGGAGCCGACAAGTTCAAGGTCAGTGCAGCCGCGGGGACCGAAATCGGACCGGTGGGCAAGCTTCCGGCAGGCAAGATGGATCTCCCTGTAGCCATTTCCGAAGCCTGGTTCGCGGGCAAAGAGTCGGCCTGCAGTGGAGACACCGAGATCAAGCTGTACAGCACGGAAGAAGAGGAAAGCTGCAGCGCTTGGCACACTTATCGTTGGTGGCCCGCATACACTCCCTTGCTCAGATTCTTGTTGGTCGAGTTCGAGCGAGAGCGACTGCTCAGCCCCAAGGTCGAAGCGGGCAGGACCGCTTTCAGGTTCATTCATGGATCCGTCGAGAGCGCCCTCCCCGACATCGAGGCTCTCTACGACGCCCGTAAGGATGAAGAGGGAGAATGGGAGGTCCACATCCCCGTGTACGCTTCGGCGGACTGCGAGAGCCCGGAAGGCCCGAGAACGATAGTGGGTATCGCGACGGCGGTGGTCACCGAAGTTCGCTCGACCGGCGAGGACAAAGAAGTCAGAGCGAAAATCGTGTGCGACGTCGTGGACTACGGTCACGGCTCGGCGCCCAACTTCGGCACCTACCTCGCCATCCCCCGTCTGGTCGGCTAGCCGCCGACCGGCATGGCCCGTACTCACGTCACCCGGACCGACTAGACGCGACAGCTACACGGGCTGTACCGGACACTCACGCTCTTCGTGTCTATACGTGTTCTCTTACTTGTGAGGCAGGGTGAAGCAGAAGGTGCTTCCCTTCCCCTCCCCTTCGGATTCGACCCAGATGCGGCCGCCGTGGACCTCTACCACTCGCTTTGCGATGTTAAGGCCGACGCCGGCACCTTCGCCCTCGGCACCCAGCTTGCGGAAAAGATTGAAGACCGCCTCGTGGTACTGCGGCGCAATGCCGATGCCGTCGTCGCGCACGAAGATTACCGGAGTGTCTTCGCCGCTGCGCACGCCTATCTCCACGCGTGGCACCTGCTGGTCGCCGGAGTACTTGATCGCGTTGTCGATGAGACCCGAAAGCAGTTCACTCAATCGAACACGGTCGCCATAGACCACCGGGAGATCGGTAGCGATGTCCAACTCGACTCCACGGTTGCCAGGGAGCGTGGACAGGGAGTCTCCGATCTCATGGGCGAGCTCGCCTAGCGCGACCTCTTCCGGCGGATTCATCAACCGACCAATGCGCGAGAGCTCGAGCAGGTAGTCGATCAAGCCCTTCATCTTCTCGGCAGCCTCGCCGATGCGCGCGATGTCGTCTTCCACCGCTTCCGAGTCTTCTGCGGCCATGTCCTTCTCGATCAGCGCCAGAAACCCGCTGATCGTCACCAGTGGGCTCTTGAGGTCATGGGATACCGTGTAGGTGAATCCCTCCAGCTCTGCGTTAGCTGCTTTGAGCTGAGTGATGAGCCTTTCGCGGTCGGTCTCGATCTGCTTCCGGTCGGTGATGTCGTAGGCGTAGTGAAGGTAGAGGTCCTCCGAGACGGGAATCCAATGCGCGTCCCAGAAGCGGCCCACCCCTTCAGGCTGCAAGTGCTGCGCTTCTCCGGTCGCCCACACCTCGGGTGCCAGACACCACGGACAGGGCCCATCTCTTTCGCCCCAGGTCTCGTAGCAGGTCTTGCCCGGTACGGCTCCGACGTCTCTGCCGGCCTTGTTACACGCGACGATCTCTCGCGTATGGGGACGCAACAGCATGGCTACCGGTGGAAGCGCATCCAGGAAGATCTGGTTGAGCTCGGCGTCCGTCGGCACTGCGGTGCGAAGCTTCATAAGTGCACTAACCCTACTGGCCCAGCGCAATTCCGACAAGTCCCGGCGGTAATAGTGGCGGCAAGAGACAGGCCCGGCTGTGACCCGGACGGCGGCGCCACCCGGCCCAGCCAGTACCTCCCACGGAGAGCTGGTAGGTGGAAACCGGGCCTGGAACCTACGCAATCAGGACACGGCTAGTCGATGCCCCCAGGAGCTACGACTTGCTAGCTCCCCGAAAGTTGAGTATCCACTCTACAACCCCGCGCTTAACCCGGGTTAACCACGCCGGTGTCGTGTGGGACCATGCCAGCGGCGCCTGCTATCGCCCAGGCGATCGAACGGTTCATGAGGGAAGAGTCGAGAGATCCGACCGCGGAAACGCGAGCCGCGGGAACTGCGTTCCCGGGCGTGCTCCTGTGTTTTCTGCTGTCGGGATTTGCCGGCCTTCTCTACCAGACCGTGTGGACGCGCGAGTTTGCGTTCGTCTTTGGCACCTCCGAGCTCGCCGTTGCGGTGGTGCTGGCCGGCTACATGGGTGGACTGGCGGCAGGTGCCGCAATCGCCGCGCGCCTCGTGGCGCGCATACGCAGGCCGGTGCTCGTCTATGGGCTGCTCGAGCTCGGGGTCGCGCTGGCCGCGCTGGCCATCCCCTATGCGATCCAGGCGACCACGGCGATCTCGGTCTTCTTCTTTGGCGGACTCCCTGAACCGCCTGCCTCAGACGGCGTGCTGCTGGCCACATACCAACTCACTGCTGCACTCGGGATCCTGCTGGTTCCGACCGTCCTGATGGGAGCGACCTTACCGTTGTTAGCACGCTACGCGGTATCAGAGGACCGCCAGGTCGGCCCTCGCATCGGGCTGCTCTACGCTATCAATACCCTGGGAGCGGTGTTCGGAACGGTAGCCACCGCCTTCACTCTACTTCCCGCGCTCGGGCTTCGCGGCACCGTTTGGGTCGGTGTGGCAATAAACGGCGTTGTCTTCCTCTTGGCGGCCTGGATAGCGCGATCCTCTCGGCCAACACCGGTGAGCGCCGCCGCGCCGCAGTCATCCGGATGGGCCGGGCCCGAAGCGTGGATCCTGCCTCTAGTGCTCTTCGGCGGCGGGCTCTCCTTCGTCTACGAAGTGATGTGGACGCGGCTTCTGAGCCAGGTACTCGGGGGAAGCGTCTATGCCTTCTCGACGATGCTGGCCAGCTTTCTCGCCGGCATCACCCTCGGCAGTGCGGCTGCCGCGCCGTTGGCGCGCGATCGCAGGCGCGCCGTCATCGGATTCGCGATCGCCGAGCTGGGTGTTGCCGTATGCTCGCGGGCGGCGTTCGAGGGACTGGACCCGCTACCGGAGGTTGCCGCCTCTTTTGGCGGGGGAAGCGGATTCGCGCCCG
>PIVZ01000245.1 GCA_003354045.1 bacterium | reverse complement strand
CCGCTCGGGCCGTGCTGGCCGTCCATCCTTCACCGCACTACCGCGCCTCGGCCATGGACGGCATAGCGGTGTGTGGCGCGGACACGCTGGCAACGTCCGCCGAGCAGCCGCTAGTGCTCACGGAGATCGCGAGCGGACAGACGCCCGTGGCCGACACCCCGTCGTGTCTGGTCATAGACACCGGCGGCGCCCTGCCCGACTGGGCCGATGCCGTTGTGCGCATCGAGAACACCCGTCAGGTGGAAGGCGGCTTCGAGATCCGCGAGCCGGCGCCGCCCGGCCGCGACGTACGACCGGCCGGCGAGGACGTGGCCTCAGGCACGCGCATCGTGCCGCGCGGGCACCGGGTGCGTCCCTACGACATCGGCGCGATGCTGGGCGCGGGCGTGAACGAAGTGAGCGTCGTGTGCCGCCCGCGCGTGGCGGTGCTCGCCACCGGCGCCGAGATCGTCGAGCCGGGTAACCCTGTCGGGCCCGGCGAGGTCATCGAGTACAACTCGCGCGTGATCGGCGGTCTCGTCCGCGAGTGGGGTGGCGAGGCCGATTACCTGGGCTGTGTGCCCGACGAGGAAGAGGCCATAGAGAGGGCGCTCACGGATGCCGCTCACCGTTACGACGCAGTGGCAGTGATCGCCGGTAGCTCGGTGGGACGAAAGGACCTGACCGTGACCGTGCTCAACGGCTGCGGCACCTTGTTCGTCCACGGCGTCGATATCATGCCGGGCAAGCCGGTCGCGCTGGCAACGATCGGAGAGACCCCGGTCATAGGGCTGCCCGGCTACCCGGTCTCGACCGTGGTCGCTTGCGAACAGCTCATGCGGCCGTTGCTCGCGCACATGACGGCCAGCCCCTGCGAGCCGCCCGCTACGGTGAGCGCCGAGGTGCGGCGCAAGATCCCGTCGCGACTGGGCGTGGAGGAATTCCGCCGCGTGTGCCTGTGCAAGCACGAGGGAGGGTACGTGGTGGCGCCCCTGCCGCACGGCGCCGGCGCAATCAGCAGCGTGGTGCGCGCCGACGGCTGGCTGCGCATTCCATCCACCTCGGAAGGCGTGGATGCGGGAACCGAAGCCACGGTCGAGCTGCTGCGTGCGCCGGGAGCGATCGCCTCGGGCGTTGTCGTGACCGGCGCTATAGACGCGCTGAGCACGGCCCTGGAAGACATCGTGAGGCTCGAGCATCCCGAGGTGCACCTCACGCATCTCGCGCGCGCTGAGAGCGACGGCGTCGATGCTCTGTCCGCCGGCGAGGCGCACATGATCGTATTCGAAGTGGAAGAAGCCGGCACGGATGGCATTCGCGCCTCGCTCGACGAGCGGCTCGACGGGTGGCGCGGCTGGACGGTGGCGAGCGACGATCCCACGCGCAGCCTTCTGGTCGCTCTCACCGCTCCCTTCGCCGCTAGCGAAGAAGGCGGCCACATAATCGAGGCGCTCGAAGGAGACCGGCTAGCGGGCGAGATGGGCGGCTGCAGCGTCGAGTCTCTCGTATAGCCCGGGTGATTGCTCTACGATCGGCGAACTCTTGGAGGAACTGAAATGGCAGCAGACGGCGAAGCTTTTCTCGAGAAGTGGCACGGCATCCTGGCCAACAAGGACATGGACGGCATGCGCAGCCTGCTGGCCGAGGACATGACCATGGGGGCGCCGCCCTACTGGAACAAGCTCGAAGGCATCGACGTCATCCACTACCTGCTCGGCGTCATCATCAGCACCATCGAGGACTTCACCTACTACCGCGAGTGGGTCTCGGGTTCGGAGTTGTGCCTGGAATTCCGCGGCCACATCGGCGACCGCCAGCTTCAGGGAGTCGATCTGATAACGATCAACGACGACGGGCTGGTGAGCAACCTCGACGTGATGATCCGGCCGATGTCGGCGCTGGTCGCACTCAAGGAAGCCGTACGGCCGCAGATGGAGGGGTTCGGGTCCTGACCGCCGCGGGCGCCCCGTCTATGTCTCCAGTGCGAGCTGTTTGACCGTCGCGAGCGCCTCGCTCACGTGACGGTCGAAAAAAAGCTGCGAGTTGAAGACGTGGCGCACGTAGCCCTGCTTGTCTATGACGTAGGTGACGCGCCCCGGTAGCAGCCCGAGCGTCTTCGGCACACCGTAGAGCTTACGCACCTGGTTCGATTCGTCGGCAAGCAAGGTAAACGGCAGCTCGTGACCGTCGGCAAAGGACTCGTGGCTGGATACGGTATCGGCGCTCACACCGACTACGACGGCACCCGCATCGACGAAATCCTCGTAAGAGTCGCGAAAGCTGCACGCTTCGCGGGTGCAGCCCGGAGTCTCGTCCTTCGGGTAAAAGTAGAGAACCACCGTGCTCTCGCCACGCAGGCCCGAAAGCGTCACATCCTCTCCGGTCTGTGATGGAAGTGTGAAGTCGGGAGCCTGGTCTCCCGTTTCGACTGATTTCATCGTGGGTGCTCCAGCGGGGCTCAGCCGTGTACGGCCGTGCCCCAGAAATTAAAGCTGAGTGGCCGCGGCCCGGGCAGGTACATGGTGTCCATCTCGGTCACCTTGAAGCCGCCCTCGCGGATCAGCTCGGGAATCGGCCTGTTTATGTTGCAGCCGCCCGAGAACCTCCGCCATAAGCCATTTATCCGGTCCTGCCAGCGCACCACGTCGCTGTCGGGCGCACGGCCGTGCTCACAAAAGATCATTTGCCCGCCGGGCTTGAGCACGCGGTTCATCTCGCGCAGTGCGGTGGGCGCATCGGGAATCGTGCACAACACGTAGGTGAACAGGACCGTGTCCACCGAGTCCGAGTCCATGGGGATCTCTTCGCCGGTGAGCCCGACGAAGTCGAGGTCGATGCCGGCCAGGTCCGCGCGCCGGCGCGCGACCTTGCACAATTCGGGCGAGGGCTCGAGTCCCCACAGCTTCTCGAGCTTGCCCTGGTCGTAAAAGCTCAGGTTGAGGCCCGAGCCGATGCCGATCTCGAGCACGCGGCCGGAGGCCCGCGGCACGACCTTGCGCCGCTGCATCATGATCGGCTTCTGCTGCATGAGGAAGTCGAGCGTCTTGGGGATGATGTACTTCGAGTAAAAGCCCATGCCTGTCCTTGTCAGCGGGTTGTGGCCCAGCGGCGGTCAGCATTGGCCGGCGCCGCAGTCGCTGCAAACGCGAACCTGCCGCGCGACGGCAAGTCCGAGCCGTCCACCCTCATTCGGCCGGGTAAGCTCGAAGTTACGACCGGCGCGGCGATTACTCGCCGGGATTCTGCCACGCGGTGGTCACCGCGAACGTTCGTAGCGCCAGCCGCTGTCCACGAGCCACAGGCGGTTGCGGGGGCCGGGGCAGTCGGGGTCGCGGGTGTCGTAGCCGGCATCCCCCTCGTACAGGGAGACGCGGCCGCCGGGAACGTCATGGGCGCGAGGGACGTAGTCGCCCGGGTCGCGGCGCGACAGGGCCGAGAGGGCCTCTTCGACGGTGATGAACTCGGCAAGCTGCAGGGTGGTTACGAAGGTGGGGGGCGGAAGCATTATCTCTCCACCGTCGTGCGCCACGATGGCCGCTGCCGGCCGCATCCAGCGATAGTCGTCGATCTCGCCTCCGTCCACGCGTACCTCTTCCCGTCCGGCGGCCACGGCATAGAACCAGGCCGCGAAGCGCTTGGGCAGACCGGCCGGCGTGGTCCAGTTCGCGATGTGGACGAGATCTTCGGCGCTGATCTCGACGCCGGCCTCCTCGTGGGCCTCGCGCACGGCGGCCCGTCGCGCCGCCTGTTCGACATCGTCGCCGCCGGCATAGTCGGGGGGATCGATACGACCGCCGGGGAAGACCCAAGCGCCGCCGTGGAAGTCGAGCGCAGCGTTTCGCCTGACGAAGAGGATATCGAGGCCATCTGCGCCGTCGCGGAGCAAGACGACCGTTGCCGCGGGGTGGACGGGGACTTCGCTCTGGTCGGACACGCCACGCAGTATACCCCTGCGCCGAGTTCACGGGAGAGCCCGCACGAAGAGTGGGCCCCCGCTGTGCTTCCCCTCACCAGCCCGGATATGCTCAGCCTCACCTACGCCCATGCTCGCAAGAAAGCTTCTCATCTCGATCCTGCCCGTTCTCGTCTTGCTCGCCGCGGCCGAGCTGCTCGCCCGCCGTGGCGGCGACCTTGAAGCCTACGAGACGCCTACGGGCTTCGTTGAAGCGGACGCCGAGCTCATGTGGCGGTTGAGGCCGCAGCCTGCCGGGCCGCTGGCCACCAACGGGATCGGCCTGCGCGATACCGCTTACAATGAGAACGCGGAGGTCAAGGTCTTGCTGCTCGGGGACTCGGTCTCCTGGGGCAACGGCATCAACGATGTTCGCCGGGTCTATCCTTACGTTCTCGAACGGCGCCTGGCCAAGCGGGGGGTGTCGCGTTCCGTAGAGGTCATCAACGCCGGCGTGCCCGGCTACTCGACCTTCCAGGAGCTTCGCTACCTCGAACTTTACGGGCTGCAACTCGACCCGGACGTGATCGTCCTGCAGTTCTGCCTGAACGACGTCGTTGAGCGCTACCGTGCGCTGGCCGAGTACGGAGGCAACGATTACTTCCTCGGTATCGATACGCGAGCGGCGGTCGGCGGTCTCTACGGCAAGATGCTTCGCAACTCGCGGGCCTTCGAGAATCTGGTTCGCTTCCTCCAGCGGCGGGTGCGCGATTACGAGGAATACCGGGGCGAGAACCTGGCGCGCGATGATCTGAGCCGGGAGAACGAACGCGCCTGGCAGCAGGTCATGGCTGAGATCGACGGCGTCAGGGTGGTGGCCGCAAAGAACAGTATCCCGCTGGTGCTGCTGATCGCGCCTTACCGCTTCCAGCTCTCCAGCCCGGCCACCTTGCGGCAGCCACAGGATCGTCTGCTCGCCTACTCAGGCGAGCACGGCCTGCCAGTGATCGACCTTCTGCCCGACTTCGCCGAGGCGAAGGGAGTGACAGCCGGGACCCTGTTCATCGACCCGACGCACTTCTCGCCGGCCGGGCACGCCCTTGCCGCACGTAGCGCGGCGCGCACGCTGGCCGTAATCATCGAGACCCTACCAGGGAAACAATAGGCAGATCGCAGGCCCGCTCGCCCGAGGGGGGCTGCGTCGCGGGACGGCAGTCGCAGGCCAGGACGTGAGGTCCACGAGGCGCCGAACGAGATAAAGGCGCAATGGCTAGCGCTGGGTCAGGAGATGGATCTGCTCGGCGACCAGCTTCGGGTGGGTGATGGGAAGCATGTGGCTCCCCTCCGGGACGACCGAGAGCGTCGAGTTCGGAAGCCGGCGGTCGAGGGCCTCGCCGACGGACAGTGGAACCAGGTAGTCGTCGCTGCCGTGCAGCACCAGGGCCGGAACCGCGATCTCTTCGGGGCGAAAGCCGCTGAGATTGTTTCGCCGCATCTCGAGCGCGAAGGTGCGCAGCACCCCCGGCATGCCCAGCATCGCACGCGTGTACTCGGTCCAGCCCTCGGGGATGGCGTCTTCACGCGCGAAGGCCTGCACCAGCGAGCCGTGGGTGGTGATGCGGCTGAGCGGCGGCACCGATGCCACCCATGACAAGATGGCGGAGCCCAGCGGTGAAGCGACGATGACGTCGAGGGGCTCGGGTTCCTCGGCCGCAAGCGTCGGCCCGACCGCTCCGATCAGCACCAGATGAGAAACGCGCTCGGGGGCGACCTGCGCGACGAGCTGGACCACGCCACCGCCGTAGGACCAGCCGACCAAGGCGGCACGCTCGATATCCAAGGCATCCATCAACGCCAGTAGGTCATGCGCGTTGGAGTCGTAGGTGTAGCGGTCCAGCGTCGCCTCACTGCGGCTCGAGTAGCCGTAGCCAATGCGGTCGTAGGCGATCACCCGGTGTCCGGCCGCGGCAAGCTCGGCCACCGTGCCGGCCCAGTCGCCCGCGCAAGACGGCAGCCCGTGTACGAGGAACACCGGCGGGCCTTCGCCGACATCGATCAGGTTGATCTCCAGACCGCCGCCGATGGCGACACTTTTCCCTTCGGGCGCTCGCACGCTCTCGTCCGGTCCCCAGCCGAAGATGGCTCTGCCCACCGGTGGCAAGATGGCAACGAGCACCAGAGCGACTACCGACCAAAGTAAAACACGCCGCATCGCCTTCACCCTCCGGCGGCTCGGCCCGTCAAGCGGTCGGCCACAATCACCACCAACCCGGCCAGAAGGTAGGCCAGGCCGGCAAACACGATCACGAACTTCGGCACCGCACACCACAGTGCAACCACCGGCAGATAAGGCTCGGAATGGCCCAGCAGCAGCTGAATGAGCGCGTAGTTCTCGACACCGTCGAGGGCAGCGGCGAGCCACTGCGGCCACGCCAGTGCCAGGCCGAGAGTCGCCGCCATCTTCATTCTCGGTGCGAAACGCCGCGCCACCAGCACGCAGCCGAGCGCTATGGTCGTCGAATAGGCGAGCAGGTAGAGATAATCGATGCCCAGACTCATGGCCGCCGAAAGGCGGGCCTCTTCATCCCAGGACTCGACCATCGCTCGCGCGCTGGCGAGGTCGCCTGCCAGCTCGAAGGAGACGATCCCGTTGGGCGCAGCATCGGTGCGTAGCGGCTGATCGAGTCTGAGCAGCACCGTACCGACCACCAGCATGATGATGAACGAGGTTACGAAAGCGCGCTTCTGCGCGGCTATGGACAACCAATCGAAAGGATGCGGCATCATCATCGATTCATCTCCGTGGGGCGACAAGCCGAGAATGGCTCTCCGCTCATCACGCCCGCCATCTCTACCAGACGCTCGGCTTCTTTCACACGCCCGGCACCGTGAGACGCCGAGCTAGCCCGGATTATTCATGAATCCGGGCTGGCTCCGGCCAGGCTCGAGCGGCTTGTAGCGACCGCGCAGCCAGTCGTCCACACCCGATTTGTACCAGCGCGAAAAGCGGCGGTCTGAGGGACCGCCGGCAAGGCAGGTGTATGCAACCTCCTCGCCGAAGTCGGTCACAAATCTGAACGAAGGCGCAAAGCTCGTCTCGCGACCGCCGAGCCGGTAGACCTGCCCCTGGTGAATGGTCGAGCGGTTGCCCATCAGCTCCAGCGGACCATGGTCG
>PIVZ01000244.1 GCA_003354045.1 bacterium | reverse complement strand
GTGGACATCCTGAAGGACCTGAACGAGACCTTCCACGCCGAGGATCCTGCCTTCTACGCCCTGCCTGAGAGCCGGGAGCTGGCAGCGCAGTATCTCCTGCTCTACGAGAGCAGCGGCGGCACCGAGGCGCAGGAATACCTCTCCGCCGATTATCGACGCGCGCGACTCGAGCTGCGTTTGGCCATCGACAGGACGAGCGCGACGGTAGAGCTGGTCGAGTCTCTCGAGGAGGAACTGGCAGCACGTCCGCTGGAAGCCACCACGCTCAGCGTCACGGGGATCGGTGCACTATGGCTCAAGCTGCTCGACCATATCGTGACCGGTCAGGTTCGCAGCTTCCTGTTGGCCTTTGGCGCGATCGCCGTGGTGATGTGCCTGCTGTTTCGATCCGTCTCGACGGGAGCCATCTGCATGCTACCCAACCTCTCGCCCATCCTGCTCACCCTGGGCGTGATGGGATGGTTGGCCATCGACCTCGATTACTACAAGACGGCTATCGCGGCCGTCGCCCTGGGGATCGCTGTGGATGACACCATCCATCTCGCGTCGCGTTGCCGACATGAATTCCTGCGCTGTGGAAACTACGATGAAGCCTTGCAAGTCGCGCTCACCGACGTGGGACGCGCCCTGGTCATCACTTCCGTCGCGCTGGTGCTGGGGTTCCTCGTACTGCTAGCCTCGATAATTCAGAGCCAGGCGATCCAGGGATTGCTGCTGGCCACGACGATCGTCACGGCGTTGGTAGCAGACTTCCTCCTCTTGCCCGCCCTGCTACTCACCTTCCAGCCCTTTGGCGCAGAGGGCGCGCAGGTCGAGAAGCCGCGGTAAGAGATCCAAGCGGGCACCCCTCGAGCATCCCCGCATACGAAGCGAAACGGGTCAGTTCTTCAGGCGTGCACCGCACTTGGTGCAGAACTTGTCTTCGGGCTCAACTCGTTGGCCGCATGCGCTGCAGAGGCCGCCGGAGCGTTCGGCCTTTTGATTTCGAGCCTTGGTCGGAGCTGCATCCGAGTCTCGTGTGGAGCGCGAGCCACGGACATACCAGATAGCCGCGCCCACAAACAGCAGCGCACTCACGGCAAAAGTTGCCATCAAGCCGGACGACAAGTCGGAGGTGCGGGGCGACGGCGACGGTGTGGCCGTGGCGCCGGGCGGCGAAGTCCTTACTGCCGGCGCCGGCGCGGTCAGCGTGTCTCTTTCTTTGGTATACTCGAGCGTGACCTCTATGGCCTGCCCGGCGCCCCGCGCACCCAACTCGGCCGAATAATAGCTGGAGCCATCACGGCCCTCTCCTGCAGGAACGGAAAGCGGCTCCGTCTTGAAATCTCGTGCACCGAGGGGCCGCTGCATGATGACTGTCGTTTGCCGGGCAGCATATTCCGTGGTCCATCGAAAATGGTAAGTCCGCGCCTGACCGGAAACGACCAGCGCCGGGTCATAATACTCCAACCAAATGTCGGGGTAGGCAGCACTGAACGTGACGGCAGTGTTGTCGCCCAACCGCTGTTCTCCATGCGGAGCGACCAAGAGACGCCCCTCGGCATTGCGTACCGCTACCGCATGCGGAGACCCGGCGGCGGCCGGGATGGTCAGCGTCAGCCGAGCCGGCAGCTCGACATTGGGGTCGAGGGACCCGGAGATCAATACGAGGGGCTCGATTCGGTCGAACTCGGGCAACAGCTCGACGCGAAGCCATGCGAAGCTGACTTCGCTCGCGGCCCACACCGGGACTGCACCCACCAGTACGGCCAACACCGCCGTCAGCAAGACCCAGCGAGAAAGCCCAAAGATGACCGTAGACATCCCGTCCACTGAACGTTGCACCTGGAAAAATCCCTCCGTCGAACGATCCGGATCACAAAGCCGATACGTAGCTTTGACCATGCCCGCTTCGAAGTCCACGCCCAGGCACTCCACTAGCACGGCCTCGTCCTTGGCCGCGAGCATGATGCGAGCAAGGCCGACCTCGCGACCTTTCAGCTACGGTTGCTTCGCCGTCGAACCGGTGTTCGGATACGCACGATGGCCGGTCAGCAAAGCGGGAGGAGTTTGCTTGGTCTCGTCCGTCTTCTCGTCGTCGGGGCGCTGAAGGCGATGCTTCGACTGGGAGCGGTGCTCATTGTGTACGCTCTGTCCGCGCTCGGCGGTTCCATCCTCGCGGCAGTGTCGAGTTCGGGGGGAGTAGGGGCCGTGCTGGTCAACGGCTTCCTGGGAGCTTTCCTCCTGCCTTTGGCGCTAACGGCGGGGTTTATCGGTTGGCTGACGCCTGCGACCGTCCGCATCTATGCCCGCGGCGAAAACCCCGACCTCGAGTACGCCAGCCCCACACGGCTCGATGCGTGTCTCCTGGTTGCTGTCACGGTGTTGGTCTCTGTGCTGGGTGCACGAGGGATGAACGTCTCGGAGCTGGGTTTTGCCTGTCTCTCCCTGGTGTCCACGACGACGATCATTGCAACGGGAGGGGCCAAGGTCGCCGAGCTCTGGGGCCAGATTGTGACATCCGCCCTCGATCTCGCCGCTGGGGCGTGACCTGAGGCGCCTTCCCGGGCCTCTCGCTCGCGCGCGCAGGCCGCGCTAGACTCGCGGTCGCATGGCAGACCAGGACAAGCCCGACAACGAAGACTTTGCCGCAATGTTCGAAGCCTCGGAGCAAGGAGGCCGCGAGGCAAGCGACGACAGCGTGAACCTCGGCGATGTCGTCACCGGAACGGTGGTATCTATTTCCGCCGAATCGGTATTCGTCGATCTCGGAGGAAAGTCGGAAGGCGTTCTCGATACCGCTGAAGTCGCCGACTCCGACGGCAATCTCACTGTAGCGGTGGGCGATACGGTTCGTGCGCACGTGGTCGATGCCGGCGAGAGGACCGGCGTGGTCGTACTGCGCTGCAAGCTGGGGCGCGGAACCGAGGCTCGCGACGAACTGCAACTCGCCTTCGAGCACAGGATCCCCGTCGAGGGCCTGGTCATGGCCGTCAACGACGGTGGGTTCGAGATGCAGGTGGCCGGGCTGCGCGCCTTCTGCCCCATCTCCCAGATGGAGGTGCGATTCGTCGATCAGCCCGAGTCCTTCGTCGGCCGGCGTGCCGACTTCCGCATCACGCGCTTCGACGACACCGGTCGCGGCGAGCCCAACATCGTGCTGTCGCGCCGCGCCCTGCTCGAGGAAGAGCTGGAGGAACAGTCCCGGGCAACGCGTGCGAGACTCGAGGTGGGCGCCGTGTTCCGCGGCATCGTGCGCTCGGTCCGTGACTACGGCGCGTTCGTAGACATCGGCGGCATCGAGGGCATGCTGCACGTCAGCGAACTCGGATACTTTCGCGTCGAACATCCCTCCGACGTCTTGTCGGTCGATCAGGAGATCGACGTCCAGGTGATCAACATCGAGCGCACGGACGACCCGCGCCGCCCCGAGAAGATCGCGCTCTCGCTCAAGGCGCTGGCAAAGGATCCGTGGGACTCTATCGCCTCCGAGTTACCCGTTGGCCAACGGACCAGCGGCCGCGTCACCCGCATCGAAGCGTACGGAGCCTTTGTCGAGCTCGCACCAGGCGTGGAAGGACTCGTCCATGTCAGCGAAATGGGAGACGGCGCGCACGTCGGAAACCCGCGCAAGGTCGTCAGCGAAGGCCAGGAAGTGACCGTCGTCATCCTCTCGATAGATACCGAGAACCATCGCATCTCGCTGTCGATGGACGCCGCCGGCCGCGCCGCACGCGCCGCCGAAGAACGCGACGCCCTCGAAAACTACGCGCCCCGCTCGCAGGGCTTCGGAACACTCGGCGACCTGCTCGCCGACAGCCTCGCGAAGAAACGCTGAGAAGGGGGGGGTCAAGTCGCGGCTTTCGACTTCTCGGGTGTGTCGACCCGACCACTCGAGAAGTCGAAAGCCGCGACTTGACCCCTTTACCTTAAAGGTCAGGCGGCCTGCGGGATTACGGGAATCAGCAGATGGGAGTCGTGACTGCCTCCCGTGTGCACCACGTGAACTCCGCGGTTAGACGCGGCGGATTTCTTGTAAGGCGGAGACGGAATGACCTCCTTGGGGGAGACGGTGAGCTCGAGCGCCTCTCCACCGCGAAAGAATGTGCTGCTCGGGTTGATCGCGATGTCTACTTCCACGATCTCACCGGGAGCGAGCTTCTGCTCGCTCTGGTTCTCGAGAACGGGCTCCCATTCGGTGGACTCCGTCAAATCGAGAGCACGGCGTGACACCCTCAGCAGCCCGCGTGCCACGGCATCCTGGTAATTGCCGACTGATCCATAGAAAGGCATCACGCGACCGCTAGCGTCAAGCTTCTCGACGCAGACGAAGAGGGTCATGTCGTCGGGAACGGTGTCGGAGTCGCCGCGCGCCTCCACCGAGAGACGAAGCTTCATGTAGCCAGTGACCTCGGTATCTTCCTCGAAGCGATGGCGGACCTTCAACCGGCCCAGCCTGGCGTCGTAACAGAGCTCTCCCGCCGTGGGCGGCTGTTCGTCGCTCAGCCCGGCTCCGTCAGCGCTCAGGTAAAGCTTCTTGTAGACCGTCCGCGCAAGTGGCCACTCGCTCTCACCGCGGATCTCGTGGATCACATCCCGCGACGAGCGTACCTCGAGCCGCACCGGCGCCGTCTCCAGGAAGCCGTTGTCCCGTTCACCCTTGACGAAGCAGTCGAAGAACCGCTTCGTGAGCTCCTGCACCTCCCTGGAGTAGTACGCGTCCCACTTGAGCGAGCGGTGCGTGTATACCCATTTGTGCTCCGAGGCGACCTTTCGGAAGGCACGAAACGAACCCCGCGTGTGGAGACCCTGATCCGAGAAGCTGGCGCAGATCAACATCGGAACTCGAATCGCCTCGAGCCGCGGGGTCTTCGCACGCCAGTAGTCGTCGAAGAAGCGGTGGTCCTGGTGCCATTGCGCGGGACGCCCCTCCACGGCGAAGAATTCCTCCTCCGTGCAGTTGATGGCGGGCTTGACCTCGGTGTGCCACCAGAACACGGGAAAGCCCTCCTCGGGCACGCCGCCTTCGCACATCAGATCGCGATACATGTCGGTCACGCCTTCCCACGGGCAGATCGCACGAAGCGAGGGAGGAACGCCCCCTTCGCCTTGACCGGCGGCCACTGCGTACTGACTGATGGCGAGGTAGCTCACGCCGTTGAGGCCGATCGCTCCGGTGCACCAATGCTGCTCGGCGATCCACTCGATCGCTTCCGAGAAACAGGTCGCCTGATGGAGCGAGAAGACAGAGGGCTTGCCACCGCTGTTCGCGTAACCGGGAAGGTTGAGATTGACGACCGCATAGCCCGCCGGCAGCCAGAAATTCGGGTCCGGCGCCTCCCAGCTCGTGAGCTCGGAGAACTCGGGCTTCCCCACCTGCGGAATGATCCGGTATTGATGAGGCGGCCCGCCGAAGGGGGTCTTTCCGAGCGCAGGAATCAGGTGGTTGTCGTAGGGGTGGGCGCACATGACCACCGGGCACCGCTCGCCTCTCTCATCGGCGCTCTTCGAGCGAAAGACGTTGGCCGTCAGTTGGGTGCCGTCCGACATCGGGATCGCGACGTCGTACTCACAGAGGATGTCGGGATGCGCCTTGGTGACACGACATTGAGGCCTGAAGAGGCGACCGCTGCGGATGGCGTTTCCGAGCAGAACTCTCGCGGCTTTCAGCGTCTCGTACAGGCCCCGCAAGTCCAACTGGGTCTCCTTCAGAGCAGGCAGGGTGCGAGTGTCGCTACGGCGCCAAGCCAGAGTGGACAGTATCTGCCCAGCCTGCTGAAGGCCGAAGCCTATTGGGAGACGTGAGATATGAAAAGGGGGGCAAGTCGCGGCTTTCGACTTCTTGGAAGAAAAGGGACCGCTTCACCGTCCTGCTTGTACGGCCGAAAGGAAAGGCGCTATGATCCGCACTCAACGGTTGACGGAGGTAGAACGCCAGACTGGAGGGTTCGCATGTCGTCATCCAAAACTCCCCCCTCGCCGTCAAGAAACTCCCTGTCCGTCGCGGATGAGGTGAGCGTCTTCCACGAGGGAGAGCGGGCACTGCAGACCCGCGAGGGCCGCGCCAAGGAGGCGGAGTCGCTCGGACGCCGCATGGTGCGTGACTACCTCACCGACGAGCATCGTAGTTTCTACCGGCAGCTTCCCTTCCTGGTGATCGGCGCACGAGACCGTGACGGGCGACCCTGGGCATCCCTTCTTGCCGGCGACGCCGGCGTCCTCGAAGTGCCCGACACACACCACCTCCTCGTACGGGCACTGCCACCCGTGGGCGACCCCTTGCGCGACGTGCTTTCGGAAGGCGCCGAGGTCGGCGCGCTCGGGATCGAGTTTCACACGCGGCGGCGCAACCGGATGAACGGACGCGTTGCACAGACGTCCGGCAAGGAGATCGAGATCTCCGTCAAACAGGCTTACGGCAACTGCCCCCAGTACATCCACGAACGACTCTACCGCGTGACCAAGGCCGCGGACGAGCCGGCACGCTCGACCGCCGACGTCTTCACACCCGCATTGAAACGATTCGTGGAATCCGCCGACACATTCTTCATCGCAAGTGGGGTCGTGTCGCGAGCAGACGACCGCTGCGGCGGTATGGACGCCTCTCACCGCGGCGGTCCCCCCGGCTTCGCGTCGGTTCATGGTGAGCGCGAGCTTTGGTTTCCGGATTACGCCGGCAACAACCTCTTCAACACGCTCGGCAACCTCGAGCTCGACTCGCGCTGCGGACTTCTGTTCGTGGACTTCGATCACGGCGACACACTGCAGCTCACTGGCCGCGCCGGCGTTGACTGGGAGCACCCCGAGATCACGGCCATGCCGGGCGCCCGGCGTCTCGTGCGCTTCGAGCTCGACCACGCGGTGCTTCTCCGGAATGCGCTGCCGCTTCGCTTCAGTCGTCCACAAGCAGAGACAGCGCTTCGCCTGCGCGTGGTGGGTAAGGTGCCGGAGGCCGAAGAAGTCGTGTCGTTTCTCCTGGAGCACGAGGAAGGCGGCCTCCTTCCCTCCTTCCTGCCAGGCCAATACCTGACGTTGGAGCTCGAAGTGCCGGGTGAGGCGGATCCCGTCG
>PIVZ01000243.1 GCA_003354045.1 bacterium | reverse complement strand
TCCCGGCCGTCCCGTCGTCGGAAGAAGCCGCGTTGCCGCCGTCCGCATCGATCGCAATCGCCGGCATGCTGCCCGGCGCCGAAGATATGTCTCCGGCCAAGGATCCCCACTGAACACCCTGCGCTTCACGGGGGGCCGATCCGCACAGTGAGGTTGGCCTGATGAGCAAAGTCGCGAGAATCGAGCTCTTCCATGTCGCGTTCCCGCTGCCCAAGCCATTCTACCCGAGCTGGATCCCCGGCCTTCCCCAGACCGAGAACCGCTTCACGCTGATCAAGATCACCACCGACGACGGCGCGGTGGGCTACAGCGCCGGCCCGGCCATGGGCAACGAGAGAGCGGGACTGGGCGAGCTCCTCGGTCCCTACCTGCTCGGCGAGGAAGCCACCGACATTCCTCTGATCCAGCAGCGCCTGCGTGAGATCGCCTATCTCGGCTGGCGCAATTACTGGATCGAGCCTGCCTTCTGGGACATCAAGGGCAAGCTCGAAGGAAAGCCCGTCTACGAGCTCCTCGGCGGCGAGGCCAGGAAGATCGACCTCTACGCATCGACCGGCGAAATGAAGACCGCCGCGGAGCGCATAGAGGAGGTCGAGAAGCGCTACGATGAGGGCTTCCGAGCGGTGAAGCTGCGCGTTCACGCTTTCGACGAGGCCGAAGACATCGATCAGATCACCGAGACGGCCAAAGCCGTGGGCGACAAGATGACGATCGGCGTGGATGCCAATCAGGGCTGGCGGGTGACCATCGTCAGCGATGCTCCCCTGTGGGATCTCGAGCGAGCCAAGCGTTTTGCCGACGCCTGCGCCGACGCGGGTTTGGCCTTGATCGAAGAGCCCCTGGCGATGGACGGCTACGAAGATCTGACGGCGCTTACCGAGTACAGCAAGGTGCCGATTGCCGGCGGCGAGCTGCACTCATCGGGTCTGCCTGAACTCAAGATGATGATAGAGCGGCGTTGCTACGACGTCTTCCAGCCGGACGCGGTCTTTGCCGGCGGTATCGCGCAGACGATGGAGGTCATCAAGCTCTGCCATGAGGCGGGACTCAAGTACTCGCCGCACACATGGACCAACGGCATAGGCTTCGCGATCAACCTACAGCTCATGGCCGCCAGCGGGTTCGCGGACCAAAAAGAGCTCGAGTATCCGATAAGCCCGCCCGGATGGACCGTTGAGGCCCGCGACGCGATTCTCGAGGCGCCGTTTCACCACTTTCAAGGCAGTCTGCAAATGCCGGAGGCGCCCGGGCTCGGATTCAACATAGACGAGAGAGCGCTCGGCAAGCACGGCAAGCGCTTCTTCGTCATGGACCGCAAGCGCCTGGTGTGGTTCTCGCTGAGGAACCGCGGCATCAAGGTGTCACGGGAGATCGACCGGCGGCGAAGAGAGAGAAAAGGCAGCTAACGCCGGCAGACGGGATCGGGAGGGAATCGTGTCAGACATCATCGCATGGCCAACCGCGCATGCGCTCGCATTCGCCAACGTGGAGGCAGCCCGCCAGTATCTATCCGGCACCGGGGGAGGGGCACCTGCCGGTAGGCCACTTGCCTCGGAGGGTGAGCACGTCGTGGAGCCGGTCGTCGGCGACTACGTCACGCGCAACGACGGTTTCAAGAACGAGCTCATGAACCTGTGCGATGTGCTTCGCACATACGTGGCCCGCAAGACAGTCTCCCGCCCCTTGAACCTGCTGCTCGGGGTTCCGCCCGGAAGCGGACGCTCGTTCTTCGTCAAGCAGATCGCCAAAGCGGTTCCCATGAAGACCGAGTTCGACGAGTTCTGCATCCCCACGTTTCACTCAACCGACGCGATCATCGGCATCTTTCAGCGCATTCAGTCGGCCGGCGTGAGCGGGGAGATTCCGTTCTTCCTCGTCGACCAGGTAGACGGCTTGGTCGAAAACCAGCGGGTGTTGAAGTACTTCCTGGAGCCGATGTGGAAAGGCGTCTTCCGTCCCGGCAAGCAAGCGATGGAGCTCGGAAGAGCCGTCTTGGTGTACACGACCGGCACCATAGTTCCCGCACCTTCCGTCGAGAACCTCCTCGGGACGGGCGAGGAGGGCCACGCGGACGGGATCGGCTACGAGGAGTATGCCGGCTGGTGGCGGCAGCAAGCCCAGCAGGGTGTCAATGCCGACTCGGGCGCAGACGCAACCCGCATCGAGTGCGCCAAGGACTTTCTCGACCGTATCGACTTGACCATATGCGTTCCGCCCATCCTCAAGCTGTTTTCCGGCGAGGAAGTGGGCAGGGAGCAGGTAGACATCGCGTGTCTGCTCGTCAAGAAGCACTTCGAAAACGTGACGCACATCGAGCGGGCGGCGGTTTTGGCAGTCGTCAAGAAGCTGGCCGAGTCACAATCGAGGCGCAACGCCGAGACGGCGGTCTTCTGCTCCAACGTCAAGGACGGAAGGACCTTCAAGCTCGCGGACATGCCGAAGGAAGACCGGGATCAGTACGCGAACGATCCCGACTTCGAAGGCCTGCGCGACAAGGTACTGCGCATCGTGGCGCGGCCGCGGGCGGCATAGGGTCGCGATCAAGGCGGGCGCCGAGAGGGCGACGTGGCTGCGGTTCACCATATAGAGGACTTCGAGAGCCCGCGGCTGCCGTGGCCGGTTCGCGCCTTCAACAAACTGGCGCGGCCTCTGGCCGACCGGCTAATCCGCATAGAAGACGAAGAGGAGCTGATGGAGGCGGCCCGCCGCCGCACCGGGCTCAGCGACTTCGGCGGCGATTCCTTCCACGCGCCGTTGCGCGCCCTGCTTGCGTCGCTCAGGAAAGACGCTCGGCTGACGCCGCTCGGCCGTTTCATGACACGGCAGTTCCTACTCCAGCTTCTCGGCAACCGGCTGAAAGCCGAGGATTTGATCTCGCGGTATCCTCAAATCCTCGCACAAGAGATTCACTCTCCCATCTTCATCGTCGGCCTTCCACGCACCGGAACGACACACTTGCACAACCTCATCTCCCAGGACCCTGCATTGCGCTCGCTCCCGCTGTGGGAGAGCCTCGATCCGGTGCCAGGCGATGCCGAGCCCCCTCCGACCGACCAGGCCGATCCACGCTACCTGCGTTGCGCCCAGGCGCTACGCTTCCAGCACTACTTGATGCCGCTGTTTCCGCTCATGCACGAGATGACACCGGAGGCACGGCACGAGGACATCCAGCTCCTGGCCATGGACTTCTCGACCATGCTCTTCGAGACCATGTACCGGATTCCGGACTACCGCGATTGGTACAAAGCCGCCGATCAGACCGCAGCTTACCGCTACCTCGAGCGTATGCTGAAGCTGCTCCAGTGGTTGCGCGGGCCGAAGCGCTGGGCACTCAAGTCGCCCCAGCACCTCGAGCAGATCGGTCCGCTGATGAGCGTGTTTCCCGATGCGCGCATCATCCAGACCCATCGCGATCCAGTGCGGATCACGGCGTCTATGTGCACCATGGCCGGCTACGGACTGCGCGCCCAGAACGAAGGCATCAAGCGCCTGGAAGTAGGGCGTTACTGGAGCGATCGCATCGAGGATCTGCTGCGTGCCGCCGTCAATGACCGCTCGCGGATTCCGCAGGAACAGGTCATCGACGTCTACTTCCACGAGTTCATGCAAGATGACGCAGCCACGGCCGAGCGTGTGCTCGAGTTCGCCGGACAACCGGTCGGCGCGGAGGCGCGTACGGCAATTGCCCGCTACATGGACGAGCACCCGCGCGGCAAACACGGGACCGTCGCCTATCGCCTCGAACAGTTCGGCATAGACGCCACCGAGCGCCGCGAAAAGCTACGTTTCTACCGAGAGCGCTTCGACGTTCCCGACGAGTAGGCTTGCCCCGAAAGGACGGCTGCCCCCGGAGCCAGACACCTACCCTTCGCCACCGATCACGCCGACGGCAATACAGCCGGCGACCGTGACGCATGCAGGAGCGCGACTCAGCCAGACAAATCGGAAAGCTTGACGACGGTGGCCGCGGGCTGTGCCGGAACTTCTGCGGGAAGGAACCAGCGGAACCAGATCAACCCGCTACGGTGATCGGCCGTGGACACCCAGTTGGCCACCCCGGGATCTCGCGAGGCGATCACGATCCGCCACGAGCCATCGTCTTCGTACTTCACCTGTCCGCCGTTGATGGTGACCCTCTCGTAGCGATAGTCATAGGTCTGCATGTACGGGTTCCACAGACATAGGTTCCAGAACACGCACTCGGGCGAGCGCCCCTCGAGAACCAGCGCCTCGTCTTCGGCAATGTCGAAACGCCCCATGGCATAAGAAGCGTCTCCCGCGGCCCAACCGTAGGTTTGCGCGGGAACCGGATAGGGCTCGGCGATCTTGTTTATGTGATCCGGGTCTACCGGCAGCGGGTTGATGTTGGTCAGCTCGCGCAAGAAGTTCGTGGCCGCACGGAAACGTTTGGCGAGATCCGCGTCCTCCACACGCGGCGGCGGCGCGGCATCGAGCGATTCGATCTCCCAGGCGGTCGGCTTCTCCTGCTCCGGATGGTGAAGATAGTCGCGAGTGATCAGGGCGACGGAGTCGGGATCGAGCTTGATCCTGTTCGGAGCGTCTCCGCGACTCTCGTCGGCACTGATGATGACTTCGAACGAGCCGTCCTCGGCAAAGACCAGGTCGCGGTCGTTCAAGGTGGCGACGATCTTGTCCGACCATCGGCCGTCGGCGGGCCCGCCGTATATCGTGATCGAGACATAGCAGGAGTCGCGGCGCTGTCCGCGCAACAGGTAGCTGCGGTCCGGGTCGATGGGCGCGAAGTAGTAGTGCGCATCCGCGTTGTCCCCTCCCCACTTGCGCGTGGGCAGGCACGGTCCCGCGATTGGCACGATGGAAGGTCTTGCCGGATCGGCCCACACATAGCATTCGAGCGCGACCGAGAGGATCTCGGTTATCCAGCGGTAGCCCTCGACCACCGAGACGTCATCGACAGCGCGCGGCCCCTCCAAGAAGAGAGACTCGGCATTCTCCAGCAGTTCCATCAACTCATGAAAAGCCGCACTGGTCTCGAAATTTCGTTCTGACATTGCGTCGTTCTCCTCGTGGTCGAATTCTCACAACCGGGGAAAGGGAGCAAGCCGCGTTTCTCGCGGAAAGGAGGCGTATTTCCTTCTTGCTTTGCCCGGCGCTCTCATCAATCGCTCAGGCCGAGCACGCGCGCGGCGTTGCCGCCGAGGATCAGCCCTTTGTCTTCCTCGGTTATCTCGGGAAGACCCATCATCTGCAGCGCCGGCGGATGCTCGAAGTCACGAACGCATCCGACCCATTGTTTCTGCGTGTAGATTTCCGTGAACAGCGGCCAGTCGGTGCCAAAGAGCACCTTGTGCATGCCGCCGTGCATCAGTTTTGCGGAAGAGAGCATCTGTGCCATCGCCAGCGGGAAGACCGAGTGGCTCTTCTGCCAGGCGGATACGTCCACGTAGACGTTGCGGTTCTTCAACGCCACTGCCAGGGCTTCGTCCGTCCACGGCGCACCGACGTGGGCCATGATGAAATTCGTCTCGCGGAAATCCACCGCGATCTTGTCCACGTAGACGGGCCTGCACGTCTTCAGGTACGACTCTCCCGGGCCCAGCCCGGTATGGACGAGCACGTTGATTCCCAGCCGCGCGGCCTCTTCGTAAAGCGGATAGTAAGCCTCATCATCCGGCACGAAGCCCGTGACTGTCCACAGCTTGAGGCCACGAAATCCCATCTCCTCGACACAGCGGCGGAGTTCCTCGACCGCGGCCACACCGCGGCGTGGATCGACTCCGGCAAAGGCGACGATTCGCTCCGGAAAGCGTTTGAGGCACTCGCCCGCAAAATCATTGAACTCCCTGAAGGAGAAGCCGCCGCCGGTGTAGAGGAACTCGAAATCGAGCGGCAGGACAACGGTCTTGTCGATGCCGTCCTCATCCATGTCGGCGATCAACCTGTCAGGAGAGCCGTCGTAGATGCTCTCCTCGTTTTCGATCCCCAGCTCGTCGATCACCGACTGCATGAGCCTGACCATGTCGCCCTTCAGCCACTTTCTCTCCCAGATATGACAGTGTGCATCTACGATCATGCTGCTCCCTCCAAGCGTCGCGCTCGTTGTTGTAGCCCGCTCCGCCAGGCCCGTGCCTCCGCCCCATGGTGCACCAGTATCGGCCGCACACTTTCAGCGAGAACACGTTGCCGATCTTCACCTCTGTCCCGAGTAGAGACAACGGAAAATCCAGGAAGAGAAATTGTACCTGTCCCCACTTTCCGCCTCAGGCCCGTGCCTCCGCCCGATTACTTTGGAGAATCTGTCGTCGAGCTAGTGAATTAGCGCCGGATCACGGCTAGCCTCCGGGCCATGAACGAAACCCCTACAGTTCTCGTTTTGGCGTCCTACGGGTCGGTCGGCCCGGAGATCATCAAGCGGCTGGTCGAAAAGACCGACGTCGAAGTGATCGCAACGGGCCGAAAACCGGACAAGCTGGCACAGTTGGCGGCCAACATCGGTTCGGATCGCGTGCGAACCCGTGAGCTCGACGCCTTCGATCGAACGGCTCTGACGTCGGCGTGCGCCGAGGCCGGCCTCGTCATCAACTGCGTCGGCCCCTATGCGAAGGACGGCGCAGAGATCGCCCGCACGGTGATAGAAGCCCGCACCTCGTATGTGGATTTTGCCAACGAACAGATCCACTACCGCCGGCTAAAGGAGCTGGGCCCGCTGGCGGCAAGCAACGGACTGCTTCTGCTGACCGCCGCGGGGGCGATCCCGGGAATCTCGGCGATTGTCTCGCTACTTGCCGCCAAGCGACTCTCCGCGGTGGACTCTCTCGAGATGTACTACACGCAGGGACGCATGCCCTCGCCGGAGTTGGGGCTTGGAAGCCTGATGAGCGCCGTGGTCGATGCGGGCTTCGCTCCCATGGCTCTCGTGGACGGCAGGGAAGTGACCATCCGACTCGGCGGCGCGACGAAAACCGAGACCCTGCCCGAGCCGTTCGGCGCCACCGCCATGATCGAGTATCCGACCATCGAATCGTTGACGCTGCCGCACAAGCTGTAGCTCGATTAGCTGAGGGTCTAC
>PIVZ01000242.1 GCA_003354045.1 bacterium | reverse complement strand
GAGCGTGCTCCCGTCCAGGCCCAGCGGTTCATCCTCGACGCCGTACTCCGCCAGGACGCCGGCAATGACGTTCACGAACATCGCCAAATCCTCCGGCGTACGGGCGGTCAGCCTTGGCGCCCCCAAACCGGGATGGATTCTGCCCTTGAGCCACGGCATGCGCCGCTCCGCTTCGCTCGGCGTCGGCGCACCGAACAGGTGCGGCTCGCCGTTCCGCGGCAGGATCACGAATGCAATCTCCGCTGCGCGGGTCGGGGTGGTGACGTAATGCGACGTGAGATACCGGATGTTGGCCTCGTCCCAGGTAATGATGGCGCCGAGGCCGTCTTCCTCGATCTGCGTCTTCGCCCGTTGCAGCCTCTCTTTGCGCAGGCGGTCGTAGTCCACTCGGGCCTCGTAATCGACTGCGTACTTTCCTAATGCTCCAGGTTGCATTTCACCCTCCGTTGGTTTCGTTCTTTCGTTTCATCCGGCGTTCTCCGGAAGCGGCGGCAGTTGCCGGTGCGCGATATCGCTGGCTTCGCTCGGAGGTATGCCGAGAATGCGTAGACTGTACTCGACGGTGTAATCGAGGTCCTTGTCCGTGAGAGTGCCGGCGAGACGCGCGGTGAGTACGCCCACAACCGCTCCACTCATCACATGGTGGAGCACGGCGCGATCGGGAAGCACGGCGTGTTCGGGAGGCGCGGGGTGTTCGGGGAGCACTGCGTGATCGGGGAGCACGAAGCGACCGATCTTGATGCCCCGCTCGAGATCGCGGGCCGCGCTTTCACCGATACCTTCATGAAGTCGATTGTGCGCAAGTCCCGAGTGCAGGATGAACCAGCAGCACAGTGGGTCGGCGAGGATGCCGCGCAGCGTGTGGCGCAAAGCGATGGAGGCTACCTCGGCGGGATCCTCGACGTCTGCGACGAGGCTGTCGATGCGTCGGTTGAGTGAGCTCGTGTGCGCTCGGGCGATGGGGACGAGGAGATCGTGCTTCGACTCGAAGTGGTGGTAGAAGGAGCGCCGCGCGATGTCGGCCGCCTCGGTGATGTCGTCTATGGTCACCGCCTCGACGCCGCGCGCCCGAACCAACTCCTCGGCGATTTCCAGCAGGCGTTGGCGTGTCCGCGCCCTGCGGCGCTCTACTCGGCCGCCGGCCTGCTTCGTGCGGTCGTTCCCGGGTTGAGCCGCCGCTTCCGCTGCTGACTGTTTTCTCTGTGTTTCCACTAACTTACCCCGCTCCATTTGCTGCCTGGGTACCTTTATACAAAATCTTTGCACTGAGTGCAAGTGTGCACTGGGAATATTTTGCCCTGGTCGTCCCCAGAGCCGAGCGCTGGCCAACGGCGAGATCATCGACTAATCATGCGCCGGGTCAGACGCCACCTGACCTGCTGGAGGAGCGCCCATGACGCTGGCCACTGACGCGGGACCGACAGAGATCCCACTGCTCGACGAGACCATCCCGGCCAACCTGGCCCGCACCGCTGCCGCTCACGGCGATCGCGAGGCTCTGGTGTCGCGCCACCAAGACATCCGCTGGACCTACGAGGAGTTCGCCGCGAAGGTCTCGGGGCTTGCCCGAGGTCTTCTCGCCCTTGGACTCGAGAAAGGAGACAGGGTGGGGCTGTGGAGTCCGAACTACGCCGAGTGGGTTCTGGTTCAGTATGCGACCGCCGAAATCGGCGCGATCCTCGTCAATGTGAATCCGGCCTACCGCACGCACGAGCTGGCCTACGCGTTGAACCAGTCGGGCTGTCACTTGTTGATTGCGGCGCCGCGTTTCAAGACTTCCGATTACGTAAGCATGGCCGAGGAGGTCCGCGGTGAGTGCCCCGGGCTGGATCGAACGATCTTCTTCTGGTCGCCCGAGTGGGAAGCGCTGCGCGACGAGTCGCAGGCCGCTTCAGCAGAGGCGCTGTCAGAGCGGCGGGCTTCGCCCAGTCCGAACGATCCCATCAACATCCAGTACACCTCGGGCACGACGGGTTTCCCCAAGGGCGCTACGCTGAGCCATCGTAGCATTCTCAACAACGGCTACTTCGTGGGCGAGCGTCAGAAGTTCGAGGCCGGCGACAGGTTGTGCATACCGGTACCTTTCTATCACTGCTTCGGAATGGTGATGGCCAATCTCGCTTGCACCACCCACGGGGCCACGATGGTGACTTCGGGCGAAGCCTTCGAACCCGAAGCCGTGCTCGCGACCGTCGAGGCCGAGCGTTGCACGGCGCTCTACGGGGTCCCCACGATGTTCATCGCCGAGCTTGGCCATCCCGAGTTCGACCGCTTCGACCTCTCGTCACTTCGCACCGGCGTGATGGCGGGGGCGCCGTGTCCGGTGGACGTCATGAATGCCTGCATCGAGCGAATGCACATGAGCGAGGTCACGATCGGCTACGGGATGACGGAGACGTCGCCTGTGTCCACGCAAACACTGCCTGACGACTCGATCGAGCACCGCACCTCTACCGTCGGGCGTGTGCACCCCCACGTCGAGATTCGCGTTGCCGACCCCGAGACCGGCGAGACCCTCGAGCGGGGCCGGACCGGCGAGTTCTGCACCCGCGGCTATTCGGTGATGGTCGGCTACTGGAGCAACCCCGAGCGTACTGCCGAGGCCATAGACGGTGAGGGATGGATGCACACCGGCGACCTCGCGGTGATGGATGAGGACGGATACGCGAAGATAGTCGGACGCATCAAGGACATGGTGATCCGCGGCGGAGAAAACATCTATCCGCGCGAGATCGAGGAGTTCCTCCATACGCATCCGGACATTGCCGACGTTCAGGTGATCGGCGTGCCCGACGAGCGCTTCGGCGAGGAGTTGCTCGCGGCAGTGCAACTACGAGAGGGGCTCGCGGCGACCGAGGAGGACATTAAAGAGTTCTGCCGGGGCAAGATCGCCCACTTCAAGATCCCCCGTTACGTGCGCTTCGTCGATGAGTACCCGATGACGGTCACCGGCAAGATCCAGAAGTTCAAGATGCGCGAGCAGGCCATTGCCGAGCTTGGTCTGCAGGGAGCCGCCTCCGTCGAGACGGCCTGAGGGCGATGAGCGACCGAGCTTGGTGGCAGGACGGGGTGATCTACCAGATCTACCCGCGCTCGTTCATGGACTCCGATGGAGACGGCGTGGGCGACCTGGAGGGAATTCGGCAGCGGCTGGACTATCTTGCCTGGCTGGGAGTTGATGCGGTATGGCTCTCCCCATGCTTTCCCTCTCCGATGGCGGATTTTGGCTACGACGTGGCCGACTACTGCGACATCGACCCGCTGTTCGGAACGCTGGCGGACTTCGACGCCCTCGTTGCTGATGCCCACGCACGAAACCTGCGGGTGATCCTCGACTGGGTGCCGAATCATACATCTAACGAGCACACCTGGTTCGTCGAGTCGCGCTCAGATCGCGCAAGCGCCAAGCGCGACTGGTACGTGTGGCGCGACGCCGCTGCGGACGGCGGTCCGCCCAACAACTGGCAGAGCACCTTCGGAGGCCCCGCCTGGACGTGGGATGAAGCGACCGGCCAGTACTACCTCCACTCCTTCCTTGCCGAGCAGCCTGACCTAGACTGGAGCAATCCGGAGGTGCGCAGTGCGATGCACGATGTCCTGCGCTTCTGGCTCGACCGCGGTGTCGATGGGTTTCGCATCGACGTCGTTCACAAGATCGGCAAAGACCCCGAGCTGCGTGACAACCCCGTCTTGCGCGGGCCCGACGGTGAGAACCTCGGACAAGAGCATCTTCACGAAGAGGGCCATCCCAGCGCGCACGAGTACCTGCGCGAGGTCCGCGACGTCTTCGACTCCTACCCCGAGCGCATGACCGTGGGCGAGGTCTTTCTCCTCGAGCCGGAGAGGATTGCCCGCTACTACGGCCGTGGCGACGAGCTTCACCTGGCCTTCAACTTCCCGTTCCTGTTCGCGCCGTGGTCGGCGCGTGCGTTCGGTGAGAAGGTGGAGGCGTTCGAAGATGCGCTGCCGCCGGAAGCGTGGCCCGACGTCGTCTTATCCAATCACGACGTCTCCCGGCACGCCTCTCGCTACGACGACGCGGCGCTAGGCGACCAGCGCGAGCGCCTTGCCGCGTTGATGCTGCTCACGTTGCGCGGGACCCCGTTTCTCTACTACGGCGAGGAGATCGGCATGCGCGATGTTCCCGTCGCTGCCGAACAGATGCTCGATCCCGTCGGCCTCAATCTGCACCCGAGCCTTGGCCGTGACCCTGAGCGCTCGCCCATGCAGTGGGCGCCCGGCTTGAACGCCGGCTTCACGCAAGGAAAGCCATGGCTACCGGTCGCCGCCGATGCCGACACGCGCAACGTGGCTATCGAGCGAGAGGACCCGGCCTCCACGCTCACGCTCTATCGCGAGCTGCTCGCCTTGCGTCGCAGCACGCCCGCCCTCCACCGCGGAGCCTACAGAAGGCTACCAAGCCACACCGACATCCTCGCCTACGAGCGATCGGTAGAGGGATCGCGCGCGCTTGTTGCCCTCAACATGGGGGAGGAGGCCCGCAGACCCGCGCTCCCGAGTGCCCGCGTGGCTCGCGGGCTACGTACGCGACACGGAGTAGAGATGCCGACCGATGCCGCACACCTAGAGCTGGCCGCGTGCGAAGGAGCCGTACTGGTCCTCGATTGAGGCCCGCGCTTGGCCAGAATCTGCCTGCCTCGTTTACTTTCCTAGGGGCTGACCGGTCTCGGCTCGGGCGAGAAGTGCCGAGCGGTCGATCTTGCCGTTTCCGGTGACAGGCAAAGTCTCCACGGCCACAAACCTGTCGGGTACCATGAACGTCGGCAGGCGTGCGGCGACCCGAGTATGCAAGGTATCCGCCTCGGTCGGCCGGTCTGCGTCATAGACGACGAAGGCCACCAGCCGACGGCGGTGGGTTTCGCCCGGCGCAACGACTGCGCATTGCCGAACGTCGAGAAGCTCCCGCAGCACCGCTTCGATCTCACCGGGCTCGACGCGGTGGCCGCGAATCTTGATCTGGTCGTCGAGGCGCCCAAGAAAGTCGATGGTGCCGTCGCGCCGGCAGACGGCGCGATCCCCGGATCGATAAAGCTGCGCGTCGGCCTCGCGGCCGAACGGATCGGCAATGAATCTCTCCGCGGTCTTCTCCGGGCGGTGCAGGTAGCCACGCGCCACTCCATCGCCCCCGATCACCAGCTCCCCGGGGGTTTCCCGCGGCACCAATCGGCCGTCGTCGTCGAGGACGGCGACGTGGGTGTTGGCGATCGGACCTCCGAGCGGCACCGAGGACCGGCCGCGGTCGAGGTTTGGCGGGATCGCGTACATGGAGGTGAACGTGGTCGCCTCGGTCGGTCCGTAGCCGTTTAGCAGTCGTGTGCGTGGAAGAGCGTCCAGGGCTCGGCCGACATGGGGCACGGACAGCGCTTCCCCACCGACGATCACGTGCGCAACGTCGCCGAGCGCCTGCGGGTGACGGTCTATCAAGACGTTGAACAGAGAGGTGGTCAAAAACAGATGGCTGACGCTGTAGCGATCGAACACGGCCTTGGTCGGTAACGGTTTGCGCATCACCGCCAGCTTGGCGCCGTTAAGCAGCGCCCCCCAGATCTCGAACGTCGATGCATCGAAACCGGTCGGTGCGAACAGGAGAAAGATGCCGTCTTCGTGGAAGGGAACGTACTGCTGGCCCAGCACGAGTCGAACCACACCCCGGTGCGCCACTTCGACGCCGTCCGGCCGACCCGTCGAGCCGGATGTGTACATGACATAAGCGAGGTCGGTAGGGGAGCCTGGCACCGATGGATCGAGGGAGGATTCATTTCGCAGAGAGGAAGGGTCGGAGTCCAGATCGATAAATGAGGCGGGCGCGCGCCGATCGACCAGCCCTCGATGCGAAACGATCAGCTCCAGCCCCGCGTCCTCGATCGTTTGGACGATGCGCGCAGCCGGATCGTCGGGAGAGAGTGGCACATAGGCCGCGCCGGCCTTTAGCACCGCCAGCACGGTCGCCACGAAATCGACCGATCGTTCCATCAAGACGCCGACGAGATCGCCCCGCTGCGTGCCGTGTTTCATCAATCGATGGGCGATCTGGTTCGCCTGCGCGTTGAGCTCTGCATACGAAACGGCGCCGTCCGCGTGGAGCAGAGCAGGCGAACCGGGGCTCTGCGAGACTTGCCTCTCGAACAGCGCGTGAATTGTCTCCTCACGCGGGTAGTTGACCGCCGCGCCCCACACCAAAGACAGGTTGTCTCGCTCCATCGTCGTCTCGCTAGCGCAGGATGCCGCTCATACCGAACAACGACAAGAAGAACCCGGTTCGCTCGGTCAAACTGAGGCCCGTGGCAGTGACGTTCCAGATGTTGATGATCGCGAAGAAAGTCCACACCCAGGCGATCGCGCGGACCCTCTTCCATGTAGGGGCAGGCTCAGCGTGGGAACCGCGCCGCTGCTGCTGCCGTTGCATGGACACATAGATTCCCATCGTGAGGAGCAGGCAGTAGAGCCAGTAGAAGCTCAGGTACTCGAGGGTGACGGCAAGATCGCCGCGTACCAGCAGCCAGCCGGTTTGAATCAGGTGGTAGTACATGTTGCCGATGAACGCCGCAGCGAAAATGGCAGCGAACATCCGGAGCTTGGGCCGTGATTTGAAGTAGCGCAGGTAGATCGGGAAGAAGAAGAACTCGAGCAACAACTCCTTGAAATAGAAGTAGAGGCGATTCCAGAAATCTATCAGCGTTTCCGCGAGCAGCGGTTTATAGGTGTTGCGATAGACATCGAAACCGAGCAGGCGCAGGGCGCCGATGATGGTATGTCCCAATGCGGCGATGCCTAGCGTGATCTCGATCAGAGCGGTGTACAGACTGATCCAGCACACGCCGACTCCCGCCGCGACTCCTCCCTCGATCAAAGCAGCGAGCCTGGGTACGTGTGGCCACGACGGACCCAGGAGTTCCGACAATGGATGTCCTGGCTGCCCGTAGACCGCGCCGGCCATGACCCACTGGCCGCCCTTCCACAACACGGCTAGCCACAGGGTCTTCAGTCCGGCGAGTTGCACCCGAGCAAACTCCGATGCCTCCGCGGCCTCGACC
>PIVZ01000241.1 GCA_003354045.1 bacterium | reverse complement strand
TCAGGCAGCCGATCACCGCACACATCGGTTGCACGAGCACGACTCTGCAACGGCCGATCAACAACCTTGTACGTTCCGTCGTCGGCGGCATGGCAGGAGGAATGTGCGGCGGGCTTCCGGCCGCCTATCCGCCCTTCGACGAGCCCCTCGGCCTCGGCCACAGCCTGGAGGCGATCCAGCTGCAGGCCGACGCCACACGCATCCTCATCTACGAGGCCAAAGTCACCGATGCCAACGATCCATGGGCCGGTTCCTACTTCATGGAATCGCTCACCGATGAGACCGAAGCGGAGGCGCAGGCGGAGCTCGACACAATTGAAGAAATGGGTGGTGCAGTGGCCGCCATCGACAACTGCTACATGCAACGGTGCGTGGCCAAGAGCGCCTACGAGAGGCAACAGCGAATCGAGAACCAGGAAGAGTTCATGGTCGGTGTCAACTGCTTCAATGACGACAATGAACTCGACGTTTCGGTCAACCGAGTCGTCAAGGAACTCTACGACCCCTCACACATGGCCACGGCCGAGGAGCGGCAGTGCGAGAAACTCGCCAAGCTCCGCGATGAGCGTAACGGCGAGGCGGTGTCACGCTCACTTGCATCCCTCGAAGCGAGCGCAAAGGATGCGGGCGCAAACCTGATGCCCGATCTCATCGAGTGCGTCAAGAATGATGCCACCATGCAGGACATCTGCGACGTCCTGCGCGGTGTCTTCGGCGAAGCCGAGCCCTTCGCGCTGTAAGCCCGGGTTATTCATGAATAGTCCGGGCTAACTTCGCTTCACACAGCAAAGACAAGCAGACCAGGAGCATCGACATGGAAGCAACAAACGTCCTCCTGACCGAGACGAAGGACGGAATCGGCACGATCACACTCAACCGCCCCGAGCGGCGCAACGCGCTGTCGCCCGAGATGCTCATCGGCATACATGAAACCCTCCAGGAGTGGGGCACGCACGACGAGGTGCGCACCGTGGTAATCACGGGAGCGGGAGACAAGGCGTTCTCGGGCGGTTACGACATAGCGGCCATCCCTACCAACCTGACCCCCGAGACGGAAAAGCTGCTGCGCGACAGCAACGCGCTGGACATCGGTCTCAAGAGCGTGAAGGACTTCCCTTACCCCACCATCGCAATGATCAACGGCCACTGCTTCGGCGGCGCACTCAATCTGGCGATCTGTTGCGACACCCGCATCGCCGCCGACGGTGTCAAGATAGGCATGCCCCCGGCCAAGCTCGGTGTGGTGTATCCGCCGGACGGGATGGCGCAGTTCGTTCAGATCGTCGGGATGGCACGTGCAAGAGAGATCTTCTTCACCGGGCGCACCTACCAGGGAATCGAGGTGAAGGAGATGGGGCTGGTCGATCGGCTGGTGCCGCTCTCCGAGTTACACGGCACCGTTTACACACTTGCGGAAGAGATCACTGCCAATGCTCCGCTGTCTCTCAAGGGCCTCAAACGCATCCTCAATCTCATCGAGGAATCGGCTCTCCTATCCGCAGGCGCCCGCGCCGAGGCCGAGTCGCTGGTGGCCGCGGCCCTCGCAAGCGAAGACCTGAAGGAAGGACAGCTGGCCTTTCTGGAGAAGCGAAAGCCAAGCTTCGTCGGTCGCTGACGGCAAGGCTGACGCTCATGGGGCCACGGGTCGAGGTGGTATCCTCGCTTTCGGTTGACCTGACGGCCGCCGATTGAAAAGACTACCGATCATGGCGAACAAGTCGCGGATACTGCTGGCCACCTTGGCGTTGGCCGCCGTGTGTGCCTGTGAGCAACGGCCCGAGCTCGTTCGACCCAACCTCGTCTTCGTCACGATCGACACACTGCGCGCCGACCGTCTCGGATGCTACGGTTATTTCCGTGACACCTCGCCGGTCATCGATCAACTGGCGGGCGAGTCCATCCTTTTTGAGCGCTGCCTGGCACCCATGGCAACGACCTATCCGTCGCACCTCTCGTTGTTGACGAGCACCTATCCGACCGAGAACGGCGCCCTGGGCAACTGTGGCGCTGGTGGAGAGAAGTTCGTCCCCACTGAACGGCTGCGCTCGCTCGCTCAGGTCTTGCGCACGGCCGGCTATCGAACGGCGGCCTTCGTGAGCACCGTAGCCCTGAAAGAATACACGGGCATCTCGGCCGGTTTCGATGTGTTCGACGACCCTGGACCTCGCGAGCGCGTTGCCGCAACGACAAACGCCGCGGTCTTCGAGTGGCTGGAAAGTCTGGACGACCAGAACTTCTTCCTCTGGGTTCATTACTTCGACCCTCACGCGCCCTACCTCCCCCCGACCCCCTTTATCACTTCCACCAAGTACGCCTTCGATGATCGCCTTGCAGGCTACCTTGCCGCACGCAAGTTCCGCGCCCCCGGCTCCGTGCCCAAGCGGCGCACGACCCGGATAAAGTCGGCCAACAACCTCTACGACAGCGAGATAAGCTACGTGGACAGCCAGCTCGGCGAGCTACTCGAGCGACTGAGAGCCCGGCCGCAGGTTTGGGACCGCACGGTGCTGGTGCTGCTTGGAGACCACGGCGAGGGCCTGGGTCAGCACGGTGAAATGCGGCACGGTGGGATCTGGCAGGAACAACTGCACATGCCGCTGATGATGCGAATCCCCGGCCAGTCGTCTCGGCGAATCGACCGTCTGATGTCGGTGGCAGACATCGTGCCGACCCTCATGGGCCTCGTCGAGCTCCCCGGAAAGGAGACTTTCCTGGACCAGGCCAGCGGCATCGATCGGCTGGCCGAGGACCCCGGTGATGAGTTCATCTTGAGCCAAGAGTCGGGTGCACCTTGGAAGAAACGTCCCGGCGGAAGCGGGCCTCGCTATGTGCTAACCGGCCGCGAGTGGAATCTCATACACGACGCAGGCGGAGACGATCTTCTGTTCGACCGCCGGACCGATCCCTTCGAGCTTCACGACGTGCGCAGCGAGCACCCCGGCGTGGCCGAGAAACTGTACGGAATCTTACAAACGCGCCTCGAGCTGCAGAAAGAACGGCGAACCGTTCTTCAACCGGCCGGCCCGGCGCCGGGAAAGAAACTCGACCCTGACACCAAAGAGCAGCTGCGCTCTCTGGGTTACATCCGCTAAGCGGCGGCAAGGTTTGCCCTTGTCAATTCCACTCGTTAGGTTCCACGAGCGTTTGACTTCGCGCTGCTGAGGGAGAGCAGTTCGAGGGAGGAGACCTAGTCGCACCGTTTCGGAGGGCTCGCCATGCAAGAACCTATTCAAGCCACCACGTTGAGCCAGCACATAATGGCGAGCATGCCGCCGGGCGCACGCGGCGTATTCACGCGGATAATGATGGAGCTGCAGTACTGCGCCCACATGCTCTCCACAATGATCAAAAGCGGCGGGCTGTCCGGCCAGATCCTCGGCTTTACCGGCGAGATCAATGTTCAGGATGAGGAAGTGAAGGCCCTTGACGACCTCGCCAACCGCGTGCTGATGACACGGCTGGCCAACAGCGGTCTCTTCGCCGCCCTGGCCAGTGAAGAGATGGATGACATCATGACGGGCGATCCAGAAGCTGACTACGTGATCGCGCTCGATCCGCTCGACGGTTCCTCGAACATTGACGTGAACGTTTCGATCGGCACCATTTTTTCCATCAAGAGGAAGATCACCGAAAAGGGTGGAGTCGAAGACTTCTTTCAACCTGCCAAGGATCAAGTCTGCGCCGGATACGTAATCTACTCCTCGCGGACCGAGCTGGTCATGGCCATTCCCGGCAGCGACGTCCACCTGTTCGTGCTCGATCCGATGACTGGCCAGTTCGTGGTCGACCGCAAGCTCGAGCCGAAGGATGATGCAAAGTACTACTCGCTGAACGAGGCTTACTGGGACAAGTTCGACGAAGGCGTCAAGGATTGGGTTCGTTGGCTGCGCCGCGAGCCCACGCCGGTCACCGGCAAATCCCGTTCCGCGCGCTACATCGGCAGCCTCGTGGCCGACTTCCACAGAAACCTGCTCGAAGGCGGGGTGTTCGCCTACCCACACCAGAAAGGCAAGAAGAGCGGGAAGCTGCGCCTGCTCTACGAGGCCCAGCCGATGACGCTCATTCAAACGTGTCTATCGGGCAGGGCGAGCACCGGATGGGACGATCTCATGGAGCTGGTACCCACCGAGATTCACCAACGCGTCCCACTTATCGTGGGCACCACACCCGAGGTGGAGAAGTACGAGGAGCTGCTCGCCAACAGCGAGCCTGACTGAGCGACGGCTGGTGCGCAGCGGCCGGCTAACGGCCCGCCGCGATTATTGCGCTCAATTCGAAGTAGTCCTCCGTGGTCCCTTCCCTGTCGCCGAGGTTCGCATACCAACCCTGCTCGCCCGGGAATCGATGGCTCGGCAGCGCACAGTATGTGACGTGCTCGAGCTGCATATCGATCATCGAGATCGACGGTTCGTAGGCAACCTCGTACTCGGCACCGTACTCGGCGCCGGGGAACGGGTGGGTCGCGAACAGGAAGGAATTGATCCACACCTTCCAGAGCTCGCCCGCCTTGTCGTAGATATCGGAGTACGGGATGCGGTAGACATCCTGGTCCAGGTAAATGACCCGCTTCGAGTACGCGTACTGCGGCAGTTTGGACACTCCCTCAACAACCCACACCTTGCGGGGCTCCCAGGGGCCCTCGTGGATGAAATCGCCGGAGGGTTCGGACCACGTGACCGGAATGCTCACGCCGTGGAAGGTGCCCAAAACGGTCTTCTCACCCAGGTATCTCCAGTCCGACCACGCAACGTTGCCGGCGTAGCCCGCGTAGCTGTCCTGGTCCGTGTCCTGGCCGAAGAGCGCATCCGAGCGCTGTGCCGACGAGAGGCGGCGCGTTCGTCTGAGCTGCGGAAGGTAGAGCCAGCTGTCATCCTGGCGGGTGTGGTCCAGGTAACGGTTGGAGGTAAACCCCGTCCCCTTCAAATCGAAGGGCTCGATGATGGGGTACATCGCCTCCTTGTAGCGAACCTCGTCCTTGTTCTCCATCACCGGTTTGGGATCGATCACGGTCCGCTCGCGGAAGAAGAGGCGGCGAAGATGATCGATGAGGAAGGTGCGCTCGATTCGCACCGGGCTGCCGTTGCGTCCGATCGCGCCCGTATTGCACTCGAAGTTGCGCACGTCGAGGTCGTCTCTCGCGATGGACGCCCGGAAGTTGAACATGTGCTTGACGGCTGCCTGCGGGTCGTTCGAGTCAACGAGCGGGAACGGCATTCCGGCCACATGGTTGATCATGTGGGTGCTGTCCTTGGAGAGCTCGACCTGCCCTGAGTACTTCTCGGTCGCCTCGAGGAAGTAAGGAGGGTGGCTTATATGCTCGTACTTCCCTACTTCGAGGCTCACCCCGCGCTCGATGACCCAGTGAATGGCGGGCCCGTTGATCTCGGCGTATTCATGGAGGTTGGTCTTGTCGATTATCGTACCGACGGCCGGCCACTGCTCGCCCGGCTTCGTATCCTTGGCCGTAGCTTCCTCGGCCGTAGCTTCTTTGGCCGCCTTCGCTTTGGCCGCCTTCTCCTCGGCCGCCTTCACTTTGGCCGCCTTCTCCTCGGCCGCCTTCGTCTCGTCCGCCGCCTCGGCCTCGGCTTCCTTCTTTTCGGCCGCCGCCTTGAGTGCGGCCTCCTTCTTCTCGGCGGCCACCTTGGCCTCCGCTTCCTTCTTCTCCGCAGCCGCCTTGGCTCGGGCCCCCTTCTCTTCGGCCTCTGCCTTGGCCTCGGATTCCTTCTTCTCGGCCGCGGCCTTGAGCTCGGCCTCTCTCTTCTCGGCCGCCGCCTTCAACTCGGTCTCTTTCTTCTCGACCTCTGCTGTCGCGGCCGCGGCTTCCTCGGCCGCTTTTGCCTTGGCCACCTTCGCTTCGGCTGCCGCCTTCTCTTCAGCCGCCTTGGCGCCAGCTGCTTCCTCGGCCGCTTTCGCCACCGCCGCCGCCTTCGCCGCTGCTTCGGCCTTCGCCGCTGCCGCTTCCTCGGCTGCTTTCGCCGCTACTGCAGCCTTCGCCGCTGCCGCCGCCTTCGCCTGAGCCTCCTTAGCCTCGGCTACTGCTTTCTCCTCGGCCGCCTTCGCCTCGACAGCCGCCTCGGCAGCCTTCGCCGCCGCTTCTGCTTTCTCCTTGGCCACCTTTGCCTCGGCCGCTGCCCTTTCCTCGGCTGCCTTCTTCTCAGCCGCAGCCTTTGCCTCGGCCGCTTTCTTCTCCGCCGCTGCCTTTGCCTCGGCCGCTTTCTTCTCAGCCGCCGCCTTTGCCTCGGCCGCCGCTTTCTCAGCTGCAGCCTTCTTCTCGGCGGCTGCCTTCGCCTCCACCGCCGCCTTCACCTTCGCAGCCTTCTCCTCAGCGACCTTCGCCTCGGCAGCAGCCTTTGCCTCAGTCGCCTTCTTCTCGGCCGCCGCTTTGGCTTCAGCCGCCTTCTTCTCGGCCGCAGCCTTTGCCTCAGTCGCCTTCTTCTCAGCTGCCGCTTTGGCCTCGGCCGCCTTCTTCTCCGCCGCAGCCTTCGCCTTGGCGGCCTTCTTACGTTTTCCTTTGCCCGCCTTCTTGTCGTCGGCTACCTCGGCGGAAACATCCCCGCACCCCTTCATGTCCTCGCCGTTCGAGCACTCGTTTTGGCCTCCGCCTCCACGAAGCCGGTCGTTTCCAGGGCCACCGTCGAGGGAATCGTCAGCCGCTCCCCCGTCCAGCACGTCGTCCCCATCTCCACCTGAGAGCGTATCGTCGCCGTCGCCCCCAGTGATCAGGTCATCACCTGGTCCGGCCTCTACGGAATCCGCGCCATCTCCGGCCCACACAGCGTCGTCGCCGGGACCGGCACAGACGATGTCGTCGCCGTCGCCCGCGTTGATCTGATCGTCACCGGCACCGGCAAATATCACGTCGTTGCCCGAGGATCCGGTGATTCGGTCAGGCCCGCTGCTACCTATACAGGGCAAATTCTCGACACCCTTCACTTCACAGGTAGACGTCGGAGCCTTCCCCATGCACTTCTCACCGGCAGCTTGAATCGACGACGGCAACGCGGCGCAGAACAAGACCGCGCACGCCAGTGCGCAACAGACCTTCCATCCCTTCATCA
>PIVZ01000240.1 GCA_003354045.1 bacterium | reverse complement strand
AGGGTCGCACGGCTGCCTCCCGCACCAGCTCGGCCTCGTCCACGTCGCCGCTGGCGAGCACCGCCTGCTGGGCGCCGCGGTCGCGAATGTGCCTGACCAGAGCGCGCGTATCGATGCCTTCTATGCCGACGATCGAATGCTCTTTCATGTACTCGTCGAGGCTGGCCTCGGCGCGCCAGCTGCTCGGTCGCGCCCAGTGCTCCTTGACGACGAAGGCGCGCACGAAGGGCTTGAAGCTTTCGACATCCTCGCGGTTGACCCCGACGTTGCCGATCTCGGGATAGGTCATGACGACGATCTGCCCGTCGTAAGAAGGGTCGGTCAGGATCTCCTGGTAGCCGGACATCGAGGTATTGAAGACCACCTCACCGCCGGCTTTGCCGGCAGCGCCGAAAGCACGGCCCCTGAACAAGCGACCGTCGGCAAGGGCCAGAGTTGCCTTCACGCGGCATCCCCTGAGACGATCCTGCCACCGACCACCGTACACACAGCCCGCCCCTTCATCTTCGCGCGATCGAAGGGCGTGTTCTGACTCTTGCTGGCCAGAGCTTCGGCCCTGCAGATCCATTCTTCGTCGGGGTCGAAGACGACCACGTCGGCGGGCCGCCCCGTCTGCAGTGTCCCACGCTCTATGCCGAGAATACGCGCCGGCGCCACGCTCATGGCGTCTATCATGCGCGCAAGTGAGATCACGCCTTCGGAAACCAGGGCCAGTGAGAGCGGCAGCATCGTCTCGAGGCCGACTATACCGAACGCGGCGCTGTCGAACTCCATGACCTTCTCGTCGCGGTGATGGGGCGCATGGTCGGTGGCAATGGCGTCGATGGTGCCATCCGCCAGCCCTTGGCGCACGGCCTCGACGTCGGCACGGCTGCGCAACGGTGGCTTCATCTTGGCGTTGGTGTTGTAGCCCTCGACCGCAGTCTCATCGAGAATGAAGTGGTGTGGCGCGGCCTCGGCGGTCACGCGAATCCCGTCCTTCTTGGCATGTCGCACCATCTGCACGGCCTCGCCGCAGGACACGTGGGCTATGTGCAGGCGGCCGCCGGAGGCACGCGCCAGCTCGATATCTCGCGCGACCATCACCGACTCACCGGCGGCGGGCATTCCGCGCAGGCCGAGGCGAACCGACACCGCGCCCTCGTTCATCACGCCGTCACCGCACAGACCGCAGTCCTCCTCGTGGGCAATCACCGGCAGGCCGAACATCTTCGAGTACTCGAGGGCGTGGCGCATGAGGCCACTGTCCATCACCGGCCGGCCGTCGTCAGAAACGGCAACGATGCCCGCTTCGCGCATCTCGCCGAACTCGGCCATCTTCTCCCCCGCCAAACCGACAGAGAGCGCGCCGATGGGAAACACGTTGGCGAGGCGGGCCTCGGCGGCCTTCTCGAGGATGTATCTCGTCACTGCACCGCTGTCGTTGACCGGATTGGTGTTGGCCATGCACGCCACCGACGTGACACCGCCGGTCACCGCCGCAGTGCATCCGGTAAGGATCGTTTCCTTGTGTTCTTGACCAGGCTCGCGCAGGTGTACGTGCATGTCTACGAAGCCGGGACTCACGATCTTGCCGCCGGCGTCTATGACGCTGGCGCCCTCGAGGTCGAAGTCGCCCGGCTTGCCGATGCCGCCCATGAGTCCGTCCTCGACGAGCACATCGGCCAACCCGTCGTGCCCCGAGGAGGGATCGACGACGCGCCCTCCGGTTATCACTATCCTGCCTGTAGCTTCGCTGTTCGACACTTTCCTCGGCTTCCTCATCCACCCTGCCCCGCGGCCCGCAGAGGCGGCGAAGCTGGAGTCTCGTCCATGGCGCTTCCGCGAATGCCCTCTGCGACGGGAACGATGAGCTGATAGAGAACCGCCATGCGCAGCGCCACGCCGTTGGCGACCTGACTCATGATCAGTGAATACGGGCCATCGGCGACACCGCTGGCGATCTCTATGCCGCGATTGATCGGCCCCGGGTGAAGAATGATCACTTCCCGCTTCGCCTCGGCCAAGGCATCCTCGGTGAGGCAGTAGTAGCTGGCGTACTCGTCGAGAGAGGGGAAGAAGTTGCCCACCTGACGCTCGCGCTGAATGCGCAGCATCATGACGACGTCGGCGCCACGCACCGCCTCGGCAAGATCGTAGTGAAGCTCGGCACCGAACTGCTCGAGCTCTCGCGGAAGCAGCGAAGGAGGCCCGGCCAGCCGCACCTTGGCGCCCAGCGTCTTCAACCCGTAGAGGTTCGAGCGAGCGACCCGCGAATGGAGGATGTCGCCGACGATCGTGACGACCAGTCCTTCGAACGACTTCGCGTGCTGGCGGATCGTGAGCAGGTCGAGCAAGGCCTGGGTGGGGTGCTCGTGGGCACCGTCGCCGGCGTTGATGATCGGGCAATCGATTATTTCGGCCAGGAACCGTGCGGCGCCGGCGGCGGGGTGGCGCACGACGATCGCATCCGGCGCCATCGCCGCCAGATTGCGCGCGGTGTCCTCCAAGGTCTCGCCCTTCGACAGGCTCGACGTCGATGCGGAGATGTTGATCGTGTCGGCCGACATACGCTTGGCCGCAATCTCGAAGGACGTGCGCGTGCGCGTACTGTTCTCGAGAAAAAGGTTGATGACCGTTTTGCCACGCAGCGTGGGCAGCTTCTTCACGTCGCGCCGCGAGACCTCGGTAAGAGACTCCGCAGTGTCGAGCAGAACTGTGATGTCGTCGGCCGATACGCCTTCGAGTCCGAGAAGATGCCGGTTGTTAGTTGCCACTTCCCACCTCCTCGAGGTAGACGCCGTCCACCTCGCTCACTTCGGTGAGTCTCACCTGGACTTTCTGCGACCTTGATGTCGGGATGTTCTTGCCTACGTAGTCGGCTCGAATCGGTAGCTCGCGGTGTCCGCGATCGACCAGCACCGCCAGTTGCACGCCGGCCGGGCGGCCGAAATCGATCAGCGCGTCCATCGCACAGCGGATGGTTCGACCGGTGTAGAGAACGTCGTCCACGAGCACGACCTTCTGGTCCTCGATCTCGAAGGGAATCTCGGTGGGCTCGACATTGACCGTGGTGCCATGGCGACCCGCATCGTCTCGATAGAGAGTAACATCGACGGCGCCCACCGACGGGGTAATGCCCTCTATGGCGGTGATCTCCGCTGCCAGACGATGGGCAAGCGGAACGCCGAGCGTGCGTATGCCCACCAGCGCCAGATCTTCGGCTCCACCGTTGCGCTCCACGATCTCGTGGGCGATGCGCCTCAGGGCGCGCCGGATCTGCGCTGCGTCGAGAATGCTAGAGGGCATGGCGCCTCCTGCGGGCCGGGGGCTTTGCAGAGGCTCCGCTGCCCTCTCGGGCATCCTCCGCACCGCTCGGCGGCGCACAAAAAAACCTCACCGCTGAGGCGGCAAGGTTCGCTCTCGTGGGGCCTTCGACGGCCCGGTCGACAAGTGTCTCGTGACTCAAATGCTCTATCCTTTCCGGCCTCTCCGTGCCGGATTTAAAGAGATAGTCTGGCAACTGACCTTGGTCGTTGCCGGCGGCTACGTACGGCGTTCCACTGCCGTTGTCAAAGCCCTGTGCCTAACCGACAGCCCGTCGGCGATTCTTCCCCAGGGAACTCGCACCCGTACCACGTTGCTCTCTACCCCCTGGGCGAAAGTATAGCGAAATCGGCCAGTGGTCAACCAGGCACCCGCACGGAGGACGCGCGACTCGCGGACCGGGAGCACGGACCCAGCCCCGCGCCAGGCAGCCTCAGGGAATGCTGTTGCCGATGCGGGTCCAGCGCGGGCGGAATCTCTCGGAGTCCCACGACCAGTAGAGAACGAAGGCCTTGCCCAAAACGTCATCGATGGGAACACTTCCCCAGAAGCGGCTGTCGTGACTGTGGTCACGGTTGTCGCCCATCACGAAGACATGCTCTTCAGGCACGGTGTACGGGCCGAAGTTGTCGCGCACTCCCGAGCTGTAGCTGTGCGAGCCGGACGCGAAATGTGCGTTCTCGTCTTCGACGGGCTCACCGTTCACGTAAACGGTCTTGTCACGAATCTCGATCGTGTCCCCTTCCACCGCTTTGACCCGCTTGATGAAGTCCTTCGAGCGGTCCTGCGGATAGATGAAGACGATCACGTCGTCGTGCTCGGGGTGAAAGAAGTCGAAAACACGCACGCCCCAGCCGGGAATGCGCACCCCGTAGACGAACTTGTTCACCAGAAGATGGTCGCCGACCTTGAGCGTGGGCAGCATAGAGCCACTCGGAATCTTGAAGGCCTGGACGACGAACGTGCGAATGAGCAGAGCCAGCACCACCGCCATGCCGAGGGCTTCGGCATACTCGCGTACGACCGATCTCTTGCTCGGCTGCGCCACGACATCCCGGCCAACGGCTTTCTCGCCCGCCGCAGCGGTTGTTGCCGCTCCGGCAGCGTCCTTCTTCTTCGCCGACTTCGCCGCCATCTGCTTTCGCTTCTTTGCCACTCCTAGTCGCCTACCTTGAGGATGGCCAGGAACGCCTCTTGCGGAATATCCACGCTCCCGACCTGTTTCATCCTTTTCTTCCCTTCTTTCTGCTTCTCGAGCAACTTGCGCTTACGGGTGATGTCGCCGCCGTAGCATTTCGCCGTCACGTTCTTGCGCAGCGCCTTGACGGTCTCGCGCGCGATCACCTTGCTGCCGATTCCGGCCTGAATGACGACTTCGAACATCTGCCGCGGGATGAGCTGCTTCATCTTGAGCGCCAGTTCCCTCCCCCTCGGGTAGGCCCGCTCACGGTGGCAGATTATCGAGAGCGCATCCACCCGGTCGCCGTTGATCAGCAAGTCGAGCTTGACGAGATCGGACTTGCGGAAATCGATCGGCTCGTAGTCGAGCGACGCATAGCCGCGCGAGACCGACTTCAGACGGTCGTAGAAATCGTAGACGATCTCGGCCAACGGCAGGTTGTAATGGACGATCGCCCGGTTCTCCCCCACGAACTCGAGGTCGGTCTGCTGCCCCCGCTTCTCTTCGCACAGCGCCAGCACTCCGCCGAGATGCTCGGCGGGAACGTGAATGCTCGCGGCTATGTAGGGCTCGGCGACCGACTCGACCTTGCGACCCTCGGGCAGCTTGGCCGGGCTGTCTATGTCGAAGCTCACGCCGTCCACGAGCTTCACCCGGTAGACCACGGTGGGCGCCGTCGTTATGAGCTCCAGTCCGAACTCCCGTTCGAGTCTCTCCTGGGTTATCTCGATGTGTAGCAGGCCGAGGAACCCGCAGCGGAACCCGAAGCCGAGTGCGGCTGAGGTCTCGGGCTCGTAGGAAAAAGACGAGTCGTTGAGCTTCAGCTTCTCGACGGCGTCACGCAGGTCTTCGTAGGCCTTGCTATCCACCGGGTAGATGCCGGCAAACACCATCGGCTTGACGACCTTGAAACCGGGAAGAGCCTGCCGGCACGGAAGCTCGACCGCGGTGATGGTGTCGCCTACACGGGCCTCGGAGATGTTCTTCACGCCGGCCGCCATGAAACCGACATCGCCCGGCCCGAGCTCCGCGACCTCGGTCGGCCGCGGCGTGAAGACCCCGAGCTTCGTGACCTCGTAGTCCATGTCCAGTTGCATCATGCGGATGCGGTCGCCGCGGCGTACGCGGCCGTCGAGCAGCCGCACCATCACGACCACTCCCAGGTAAGGGTCGAACCAGCTATCGAAAATCAGCGCCTTGAGCGGCGCCCCGGCCGTGGTCTGCGGCGGCGGGACACGCTCGATCACCGCTTCGAGCACATCGCCGACACCCTGGCCGGTCTTTGCGCTGGCCTCCACCGCAGCGGAGGCGTCGATCCCGATGACTTCCTCGATCTGGGCCCGCACGCCCGCCGGGTCGGCGCTCGGCAGGTCGATCTTGTTCAGTACAGGAACGATCTCGAGGTCGTGTTCGAGAGCCAGGTAAACGTTGGCCAGGGTCTGGGCCTCCACACCCTGCGTGGCATCCACCACCAGCAGCGCGCCCTCGCAAGCGGCCAGAGAGCGTGAGACCTCGTAAGAGAAGTCTACGTGCCCGGGGGTGTCGATGAGATTCAAAGTGTAGAGCTGGCCCGAGCCGGCTCGGTGCTCGAGCCTCACCGAGCGCGCCTTGATGGTAATGCCGCGCTCGCGCTCGAGTTCCATGTCGTCGAGCACCTGCTCCGACATCTCGCGCGACGACATTGTTCCGGTAAGCTCGAGGACGCGGTCCGCGAGCGTAGATTTGCCATGGTCTATGTGCGCGATGATCGAGAAGTTACGTATGGTGGCGACGCTCATTGGCTGTGAATGCAGGGCGTACCCGGGCGGTCCCGGGTACGCACCGAACCGTGATCGCTACGACCGCAGCGGGAAGAAGTCAACCGCCTCTGGGGTCTCCACGTTGTGGTGCGCTCGAACGAGGGGCAAACCTACGGAATCCGCCTCACCGCCGGCCGGGGGAAGTCAGCCGACTGCTTTCAGCTTCGTCCGGAAGTAGTCGATCGCCTCTCCGAGACCGGCCTCGAGGGCGACCTCGGGCTGCCAGCCGAGGAGGCCTTTGGCCTTGGTGATGTCGGGCTGCCGGACCTTGGGGTCATCGACGGGGAGATCCTTATACACGATCTCCGATGCCGATCCTGAGGCGGATGGGGAGGAGCTCGGGAGCGGCGGCTCGTCGTAGCCGCTCAATAGGTTTCGGCCAGCTCTGCGTCGCTGGGGGCCGGCGCCCGTCGGGGCGCGCCGATCAGCTCCGCGTACACCTCTTCCAGTCGCGCCGCCACCACCTGCCAGCTGTAGTCGAGTGCCAGCCGGCGACCCGCCTGCCCCAGACGCTGCGCCTGTTCGGTGTCGGTCAGCATCTCGCCGAGCGCGGCGGCGAGCGCCGCCGGCGCTCCCGGTGCGACCAGGCGTCCAGTCGCACCGTCACGCACCAGCAGCCGATAGCCGGAGATGTCGGTCGCCACCACCGGCCGCGCCGAGGCCATCGCTTCCAGCAACACGATGCCGAAACTCTCGTTGTGCGTCGCCGGACAGCAGATGACCGACGCCGCGGCGATGTGGCCCGGAAGCTCGGCCGGTGACACCGAGCCGAGGAACTCGACCTG
>PIVZ01000841.1 GCA_003354045.1 bacterium | reverse complement strand
CCCAAGCGCGGTATCTGCCTGGAGAGAGTCCGCATTACGGGCCAGAAATCGGGATGAACGTATCCTTGCAACGACATGCTTGTTACTCCGGGTTCAGACGAGCGCTTCTATCAGTGCGGGACCGGGCTCGGCCAGCGCACGGCCGAGCTCTTCGGCCAAGGTTTCCGCGGTGTCCACTCTCACGGCCGGCACACCCTGGCCCTTGGCAAGCGCCACCCAGTCCAGGGCCGGCTCCGTCAGGTCCGTGAGCGTTGCCGCGTTCGGCCCCGGCTCTGCCACCCCAGCGCGCGCGAGCTCGAACTGGAGAACGCGGTAGCTCCTGTTGGCGCACAGTACCACGGTCACGTCCAGGCTCTCGCGCGCCATGGTCCACAGCGCCTGCAACGTGTACATACCGCTGCCGTCGGCCTGCAGGGCGATCACCCTGCGCTCCGGGCAAGCGATTGCCGCGCCGACGGCGCACGGCATTCCCTGGCCGATCGCACCGCCGGTGAGCGTCATCGTCGTGTGCGGTCTGGAGGTCGGAGAGTATACGGCATGGCCGAGCGAACTGGTGGCGGCCTCGTCCACTACTATGGCGCCTTCGGGTTGGAGGGTGGCAACGACCTGGCCAAGGTTCTCGATGTCGAGCGGGCCGCTCGGCGAGCCGCCCGCTGCGTTCACGGCCAGTCTCTCCGGCCGGCTTTTGGCACCCACCGCTTCGGCCAGCGCCTCCAGGGCTCCCTCGACGTCGTCGCGGGGCTCGGCGAGTACCGATACCACGGCGCCCTCGGGGACCAGCCGGCTCGGCAAACCCGGGTAGCCGAAGAAAGAGACGGGCGAGAGGGCGCCGGCAAGAACGATGTTGCTCACGCCTTCGAGCGTGGCGAGCACCTGCTCGGGGAAGTAGGGCAACCTTTCCACCAGCGGCAGGCCTGCCCCGCGCTCGATGCGGGCCGCGAAGGTTTCGTGGATGAGGCGACAGCCGACCGCTTCTGCCGTGCGCGCCGCGGCCATGAGTCCCCTTTCGCCGAGTGCCGGGCCGCCGATCAGCAGTACGGCCTCTCCGTCCGACCTGAGCGCACCGGCAGCAGTGGCTACCGCGGCCTCTTCCACCGGTGGCGCCGTGGGGCGCGCTGGCGGCGGGGCGGGGCGGTCGGCGGCTTCTAGCTGACTGTCGTGAGGGACGATCAAGGTGGCCACCTGGCCGGGCGGGACCAATGAGGCCTCCAGCGCGGCCGCCCCATCGGCCGCAAGCGTCGCAGCACTCTCGTTGGTGCGGACCCAGTCCGAGACGGGGCTCGCCAGAGACACTATGTCGGAGGTGAGCGGGGCGTCTGCCTCCAGATGCCAGGTCGGGTGGTCGCCGATCAGGTTTATGACAGACGAACGCGCGCGCCGGGCGTTGTGGAGGTTGGCCAGTCCGTTGGCCATCCCGGGCCCCAGATGCAGAAGCGTGGCAGCCGGCTTGCCCGCCATCCGTGCATATCCGTCGGCCGCGCCGGTGCACACGCCTTCGAAGAGGCCGAGGATCGCACGCAGGCCTTTGGTGCGGTCGAAGGCCGTGACAAACGGCATCTCAGTAGTGCCGGGGTTGGCGAAACACACTTCGACGCCGCCATCGGCCAAAGTCTGCAGTAAGCTTTCAGCGCCATTCATATTGATTCCCTCACCTCTCCCGGTCACCGCCATTACGGCGGGCCGACGAAGGGGTCAAGTCGCGGCTTTCGACTTCTGCCCGGAGGGCAGAAGTCGAAAGCCGCG
>PIVZ01000239.1 GCA_003354045.1 bacterium | reverse complement strand
CCGCCCGCGAGCTCGATGCCCGCATAACCCAGCACGTCAACTGCGTGCGCTTCGGCTCGGACCCCCGAGAGCTGGCCGAGCTCGTCGAGGCGGGGCTGCTCGGTTCCGACATGCTCCTGGTTCACATGGGCTATACGACCGAGGAGGAATGGCAGATGGTCGCCGACTCCGGCGCCGCAGTGTCGTTCACCCCGGAAACCGAGCTGCAGATGGGCATGAACGTCTCGCCGACGGGTGCCCTGCGGCGCTATGGCATCCTGCCGACCTTCGGTGCCGACATCGTCTCCAACAACAGCGGTGACATGTTCTTCCCATTGCGAGCAGCGCTCATGGTCGAACGGGCCCTTGCAAACATGCCGACCATCGAGGGCGGCCTTATGCCCGAAGGCGTGCCGGTACCCGTTCGCGAGGCTCTCGCATGGGGGACGATCAATGGCGCGAAGGCCGCCGGCCTCGGTGACAAGGTAGGCAGTCTCGCACCCGGCAAGGAAGCCGACATCGTCCTCGTCAGCACCGATGCCATCAACTTTGCCGGATGGAACGACAAGGACCCGGCGGCCAGCGTAATCATGCAGACTCATGCAGGAAACGTCGATACCGTGCTCGTGGCCGGCAAGGTCGTGAAGCGAGGCGGTCGCCTGTGTGCCGACGTCGCCGGGGCCCACGCTCTCCTGAGCGAGGCCCGGCGCCACGTCGCCGAGGCAACCGAGGCCCTCGGCGGCTTCCGCGTCGGCCCCGACGAGATGCAGCTTCCGATCCCTGTAGAGTAGCGAAGTCGGGATGGAGGCATTGTCCGTGAGAGTCCGAGCGCACTTGACTGAAGACTGACAGCGGATAGTGTCTCGCGGTGCCCACGCCAATCGGTGAGGCGTACCACCGGCTGCAGCGTAAAGCTGGGCGACTCCGCGACACGCGGCGGTGCCGAAAAACACGGCGGCGGACCGGGTTGCGATCCGCCAGCACCAGAGAGAGGAGACTACCCTTTGAACTTCGATTTTTCCGAAGACCAAAAGCTACTTCAGACGATCGCTCGGGACTACCTGACCGACAACGCGCCGCTTGCGGTGTGCCGGTCGGTGCTGGAGTCCGATCAACTTTACTCGCACGAGCTCTGGAAAGGCGCGGCCGAGCTGGGCTGGCTCGGTACGACGATTCCCGAGGAGTACGGCGGCGCCGGCTTCGGCTATCTCGAGCTGGCGATGATCGCCGAAGAGGTGGGGCGCGCCCTTGCGGCGATCCCGTTCTCGAGCAGCGTCTACCTTGCCACAGAAGCGTTACTGCTTGCCGGTTCGGACGAGCAGAAACAGCGCTACCTGCCGCGGCTGGCCACCGGCGAGAGCGTTGGCACCTTGGCCGTCTGGGAAAAGCCCGGGCAGAGCGGAACCGAGGCGGTCGAGACGAGCTTCGACGGAGGCTCTCTCACCGGCACCAAGCTTCCCGTGCCTGACGGCGCGGCGGCCGACTTCGCTGTCGTGGCGGCGCGTACCGGCAAGGGCGTGTCGCTGGTGCTCGCCGACCTCTCCGGGGACGGCGTCGAAGTGGAAGCGCTGTCTTCCTTCGACCCGAGCCGCGCTCAGGCCAAGCTTCGCTTTGCCGGTGCGCCGGCCGAGCTTCTCGGTGCGGAAGGCGAGGGCGCCGCTCTCGTCGAGAGGATTCTCGACCGTGCTGCGGTGCTCACTGCCTTCGAGCAGCTGGGCGGTGCCTCACGCGCCTTCGATATGACCAAGGAGTTCACGCTCGGCCGCTACGCCTTCGGGCGGCCGATAGCCTCCTTCCAGGCAATCAAGCATCGGCTGACCGACCTTTGGTGCGACATAGAGCTCACCCGGTCGAATTGCTACTACGGCGCCTGGGCCCTCTCGAACGATGACGACGAACTCGGAGTGGCCGCCGCCGTGGCCCGCATAAGCGCCAGCGATGCGTTTGCAAATATGAGCGAAGAGATGATCCAGATGCACGGCGGCGTTGGCTACACGTGGGAATACGACTGCCACCTGTTCTACCGGCGCGCCAAGCTACTGTCTGCGACATTGGGCAGCCCGTCGAGCTGGAAGCGCAAGCTCGTCGACCGGCTGAGCGCACGGGCGGCTTGAGGCTGAAGGGATAACCGGACACGGCCTTAGACTGAAAGAATCATTGCACGCGCCGCCTGAGGCGCACTGGAGAGACATACGATGGATTTTAACGACACTGTCGAAGAAGCCGCATTTCGCACCGAGGTTCGCGCCTGGCTCGAGGCCAACGCCGAGTACGCCGATGCGAGCTCGTCGGGCCACGCCTCGCTCGGCGAGCGTATAGACGACGAGTCGCTGCGCGCAGCCAAAGCATGGCAGAAGAAGAAGGCCGATGCCGGCTGGGCCTGCCTGCGCTGGCCGAAGGCCTACGGCGGCCGCGACGCCACGCCCATCCAGGCGGTGATCTGGAGCCAGGAGGAATCGAAATTCGCCACACCACCGGATGTGTACATGATCGGGCACGGCATGTGCGGGCCGACGCTCATGGCGCACGGTACGCCGGAGCAGCAAGAGAAGTGGCTGCCGAAGATGCTCTCCGGAGAGGAGATCTGGTGCCAGCTCTTCAGCGAGCCGGACGCCGGCACGGATCTGGCCGGTCTTCGCATGAGCGCCGTGCGAGACGGCGACGACTGGATCATCAACGGCCAGAAAATCTGGACGACCGGCGCGCAGTTCTGCGACTGGGGCATCATCGTTACGCGTCACGATCCCGATCTGCCGAAGCACGAGGGGCTCACCTACTTTGTGGTGGACATGCACGCGCCGGGTATCGAGATCCGGCCGATCACGCAGATCGACGGCGGTCAGGGCTTCAACGAGGTGTTCTATACCGACGTGCGCATCCCGGATTCCTATCGGCTCGACGAGGTAGGTGCGGGCTGGCGCGTGGCGATCACCACTCTCATGAACGAGCGTGCTTCGGTCGGCACCCTGGGCGGCGGCAGCGTCGGCATCGACGATCTGTTCAGTCTTGCCGCCGAGCTGGAGATTGACGGTAGGCCGGCCATCGAGGACGGCGCGGTGCGTGAGAACATTGCTTCTTTCTACGCACGCGCGAAGGGCGTGGAGCTTACCGGGCGCCGTACGGTAAGCGCGCTTTCCCAGGGCAAGATGCCGGGACCCGAGGCGAGTCTCATGAAGTTGATCGGGGCCAGGATGGTCCAGGAAATGGCCGCCTATGCCATGGAACTTCAGGGAGCCGCGGGCGCGACGGCGGACGTGGAGGTGACCCCGCAGGGCGGCAAGTGGCAGGACCGCTATCTGGGGATCTCGGGCTTCCGCATCGCCGGAGGCACCGACGAGGTGCTTCGCAACATCATTGCCGAGCGCGTCCTCGGGCTGCCCCCGGAGGTGCGCATGGACAAGGGGATGCCATTCAAGGAAATTCCCAAGGCACCGCTGGTGTAGCGGTCGAGGCACGAACGAATGTATCCAGGACAGTGGGCGAAGAAGTTCCCCGACAAACCGGCTCTCATCATGGCGGGCACGGGAGAGACCGTCACCTATGGCGAGCTCGACGACAGGTCGAACCGGCTGGCACAGCTCTTGTACAAGGCCGGCCTGCGCCGCGGCGATCACGTGGCGATCTTCATGGAGAACCAGGCGCGCTACATGGAAGTCTACTGGGCCGCCATGCGCTCGGGGCTCTACCTGACGACAGTGAACCGCCATCTGAGCGCCGAGGAGGCCGCCTACATAGTCGATGACTGCGGCGCACAGGTTCTTGTCACCTCCGCCGCGCTCGGCGAGGCGGCCGAGGCGATGCTAGCGCACATTCCGAAGTGTCCGCTGCGACTCATGGTCGATGGTGCGTGCAACGGATACGAGGCCTATGAGGAGGCCACAGCCGCTTTCCCGCCCGAGCCGCTTGCCGTGCAGCCGCGCGGCGACATCATGCTTTACAGCTCGGGAACCACCGGCAGACCCAAGGGTGTGTGGCGGCCGCTCACCGATGCGATGATGGATGACCCGTATCCACTGCCGCTGCTCTTTGGCGAGCTCTTCCATATGACCGAGGAGACCCGCTATCTCTCACCGGCGCCGATGTACCATGCCTCACCGATTGGCTTTTGCGCCGCGGTGCAAGGCATCGGCGGCACTCTGGTGATCATGGAGAAGTTCGACGCGCGGGGGGCGCTGCGCGCTCTCGAAGAATTCGAAGTGACCCACAGCCAGTGGGTGCCGACCATGTTCACACGAATGCTCAAGCTACCGGAAGAAGACCGCACCCGGCACGATCTCTCTCGCCATCAGGTTGCCATACACGCTGCCGCGCCCTGTCCGCCGCAGGTCAAGCGGCAGATGATCGAATGGTGGGGGCCGATTCTCTCCGAGTACTACGGCGGCACCGAGCTCAACGGCCTCACTTTCATCGAATCCGAGGCCTGGCTCGCCCACGAAGGCTCGGTCGGGCAGCCGATGCTCGGAACGTTGCATATCTGCGGCGAGGAGGGAGACGAGCTGCCGACCGGCGAGGACGGTCTCATCTACTTCGAGCTTCCCGAGTTGAGCTTTCGCTATCACAACGACGACGAGAAGACGCGCTCGGCCCAGCATCCGCAGCACCCCAACTGGTCCGCATTGGGTGACGTCGGCCACGTTGACGAAGACGGCTTCCTCTATCTGACCGACCGCAAGAACTTCATGATCATCTCCGGCGGCGTCAACATCTACCCGGCCGAGATCGAGAACGCGCTCGTCACCCATCCACAGGTCATTGACGTCGCGGTCATCGGCGTGCCCAACGACGACTTTGGCGAAGAGGTCAAAGCCGTGGTGCAATTGATCGAGGGAGCGGAAGGCTCGCCCGAGCTCGAAAGGGAGCTTCTCGACTTCTGCCTCGAACGCATAGCGCACTACAAATGCCCGCGCTCGGTGGACTTCATCGCCGAGCTGCCACGTCTGCAAACAGGCAAGCTCTACAAACGGCTGCTACGCGACCGCTACTGGGGCAGGCACGACACGAAGATCGTCTAGCGATAGCGATAGCGTTGCGGAACTTGTTATTGTTTTCTGCGGCCGCAAGTCTCACGAGTCGCTCGTTGCGGGCCGCAGGGCTTGACGAGGCTCGGGACAGCGGGCAGAAGTTCCGTGTACTTGCACCCGGTCGATGCGACCGGTGCGAGCCATGTTTCGGCGCACCTTTGGAGGAGGGATGATGGCGAGGGCCATCAAGGAGATCTGACGATGAGCGATGATGTCTATCAACGATTGAGGGAGTTCTTGGACGCGATGCCGGCCGGATACCCGGCCACCCCGACCGGCGTCGAGATCAAGATACTGAAGAAGATCTTCACGCCCGAGTATGCGGAGCTCACGATGCAGCTCACGCAGGAGCCCGAAAGGGTCTCGGCCATCGCCGCACGGATTGGCAGGGATGAGGCCGAGCTGGCTCCGATACTCGAAGCGATGGCGCTCAAGGGCTGCATCTACCGTGTCCGTGAGGGAGAGGAGCGGCTGTACAGGGCCTTCCAGTTCATCGTCGGCATCTACGAGTTCCAGCTACCGCACCTCGACCGCGAGTTCTGCGAGCTCTTCGAGGAGTACTTCCCGCATATCGCCATGTCTCTTGCCGACGTGAAGACCACGCAGCTACGGGTTGTTCCGCTGGAGTCTTCGGTCGAAGGTATGTCTACCGTTGCACCCTACAACCGCGTGAGAGAGCTGGTCGCGCAACAGGAACTCATAACCGTCCAGGATTGCATCTGTCGAAAGGAGCAGGAGCTGCTCGACAACAAGTGCGACCGGCCACGCGACCTGTGCTTTACCTTCGGAGAGTTCGCGCAGTACACACTCGACAACAAGGCCGCTCGACAGATAACCACCGAGGAAGCGTTCACGCTGCTCGACAAGGCCGAGGAGTCTGCGCTGGTGGTCTGTCCGACCAACTCCGAGAATATCCAGGCGCTCTGCTGTTGCTGCCCGTGCTGCTGTGGGGGACTGAAGCTTGCCAAGATGATGGACCGACCGGCCGACGTCGTCACCTCCTACTACGTGGCCGCCATCGATGCCGAGGAATGCACTAGCTGCGAGGCCTGCGTGGAGAGGTGTCAGATGGAGGCGATCGCCGAGACCGACGATGTCTTTGCGATCGTTGACGGCCGCTGCATCGGCTGCGGGCTGTGCATCGCGAGCTGTCCGACGGAGGCCATCGCGATGATACCGAAGGACGGCGCCCCGGCGCCGCCCAAGGAATTCCACGAGACGATAGCCCGAATCGGAGTCGAGCGCGGGGTGCTCTAAGAGATTGCGAGCCTGGCGTTGCCTGTCGCCTGCCGGCGACGGTACTCGCCAGGCGCCTCGGCCATCCACTTGCGGAATGCGCGGTGGAAGTTGGCCGTGTCTTCGTATCCCAGCAGGCCGGCGATCTCGTCGAGGGTGAGGTCGGAACGCTCCAGGTAGTCGAGCGCGAGGCTCTTGCGCACGTCTGTGAGCACCTCGCGAAACGATGTGCCTTCCTCCTTGAGTTTGCGGCGCAACGTCCTCGGGCTCACATGGATCGTGCGAGCGACCGCGTCGAGATCGGGGAAGCGGTGCTGATAAGCGAGCAGCTCGTTTCGTACTCTATCCACCAGGCCGCCGGCGATCCCGAGCCGCGCCAGGATCAGCTCGCAGCGTTCCTCACAGATGCGGGTCATCTCGGCATTCGACAGCTCGAGAGGCGCGTCCAAGGAATCGGACGCGAAGTGGATCTCGACTGCGTCCGCGCTGAAACGGACGGGGCAGTCGAGAATGTTTTCATACATGTCTACATGCACGGGCGCCGCATAATCGACTCGGATCTCCAGGGGTCTGAGCAGCGGGCCCGGCGCCGGCTGCAATCCCTGGATCAAGATTGCAAGGGCCTCTTCGACTATCAGCTCGTGCAGATGCCCGAGCGGCATGGCGTCGGCGGCGGCGAGGATCGCCAGATGCCTCTCCTCGCGCAGCTCCAAGTTCATCGGGAATCCGCGGATGACGATGTAGCGCACCAGCATCTTCATCGACTGACGGAGGTTGGCACTGCACAGCATGGCATGGCCCAGCACGCCGTGGTGATCGAGTCGCATGCGCGCGCCGAGCCGCAGCCCGAG
>PIVZ01000238.1 GCA_003354045.1 bacterium | reverse complement strand
ATCGCCGCGATGGCCGAGATGGGCTACTTCGGGATGTCGGCGCCCGAGGAGTACGGCGGACTCGGTATGGGCAACCTCGCCATGATCGTCACCACTGAGGAGCTTTCCAGCGTATCGCTGGCCGGCGCCGGCAGTCTCATCACCCGGCCGGAGATCTTGACCAAAGCTTTGATCAAAGGCGGCACCGAAGAGCAGAAGAAGCGCTGGCTTGCGCCGGTGTGCGCGGGTGAGCTGATGGTGGGCATTTCGGTTACGGAGCCGAACGTGGGCTCGGACGTGGCCTCGGTGGCATGCCGGGCCGAGCCGGCCGAGGTCGCAGGCCGCAAAGGCTACCTGCTGAACGGCGCCAAGGCTTGGTGCACGTTCGCTGGCAGGGCCAACGTGCTCGCCTTGCTGGCTCGAACCAATCCGGACCCCAAGTCGGGGGCCAGAGGCTTGTCGCTGTTCATCGTTGAGAAAGATCCCTTCGACGGCCACGAGTTCGAGATGCGCCAGGCCGATGGCGGTGTGATGACGGGCAAAGCCGACGCCACGCCCGGATATCGCGGCATGCACTCGTTCACGGTCTCTCTCGAGGACTACTTCGTGTCCGAGGACAATCTCATCGGCATGGACAAGGGCCTCAACCGGGGCTTCTACCTGCAGATGAACGGCTTTGCGGCCGGACGCCTGCAGACGGGCGGCCGCGCCACCGGGCTCGGCCAGGCTTGCGTCGAGGCGGCGGCCGCCTATGTCCTGGATCGCAAGCAGTTCGGGACGCCACTGATCGACTTCCAGCTGACCCAGCACAAGCTCGGCCGCATGGCCACCCATCTGCAGGCCAGCCGGCAACTCACCTACAGGGCGGCACTGGCCATGGACGAGGACGAAAGTCTTTCTCTCGAGCCGGCCATGGCCAAGCTTCTGGCCTGCGATATGGCGGTGTGGGTCAGCCAGGAGGGGCAGCTGCTGCACGGCGGTTGGGGCTATGCCGAGGAGTACCCCATTTCGCGCTACGTCGTTGATGCTCAGGTGCTGCCCATCTTCGAAGGCGTCAAGCCCGTACTCGAGCTCAAGGTCATAGCGCGCCAGCTACTGGCGGCCTGACCCCGCTGGGGAGGGTTGGCTCTCAGCTCGACGTTTCGGGCCGTTGGTGTGTCGTAGTGACGCCCTGCGGACATACCGCCCGATCGAGCTTGAAAAATTGCCAGATTGCGAGCTAGTATCAGTGCAAATGTGCAAGGAATCGCTGCCGGGAGGAGCCCCGGTCTCTACGGTCGGTCGGGCCGATCTTGCCTCGGTGCAAGAACCGGAAGGCTCCGAAGAGTCGGAACAAGCGTTTCTGCGCGAAGTATCGCACGATTTTGGCAACCATTTTCACCGCATCTACTACGTGGCAGACCAGCTACGCCGCGGCCTCGAGGCCGCCGAGCAACCCGAGCTGGTTGCAGCGGCCGTCGAGCTCGAGGAGGTGGCCGCTGAGGTCGAGGGCCTGCTGCGCAGTACGCTGCGCTACCTGGCGCCGGTCGAATCACACATGAGCGAGGTCGAGGTCTCGGACGTAGTGGCCAGTATCCGCCAGCGGTTGGATGGCCGCCGACCACTGGAGGTAACGGGCGTGGATGAGTACGGCGGCTGGCGTATGGCAGTCGATCTGTCACTTCTTGCCGAAGTGTTGACGACCGTCTGCGTGCGCGTGATGGAAAGCCTCGAGGCTGGAGAGACCTTGCGCGCCGCCGTGCTGCCGGCGGCGGCTTTGGACTCCGGCGTGACTTTTGCCTTCGAGGGTGGCAGCGGGTCGGCTACCGCCGCGACCAGTCCCGTGAGCATGGCGCTGGCGGCCAAGTACGTGCGGCTGCACGGTGGAAGGCTTTCGGAAACCGGCGACGGCGGCTTGGAGCTAGAGCTGCCGGCGCATTGCTGAGTTCATGATGGAGCATTGCCGGTGATTATGCAGCGAATCCTCGTCATCGACGACGATCCATTGATTCGCCGGCAGCTCGAAGAGCTGTTCACCGAGCGCAAGTACACGGTGGATACGGCGAACGACGCAGAAGAGGCGCGTTCCCTTCTGGAGGAGTCTGAATACGCGCTCGCCGTAGTTGACCTGAAGATCCCCGGCACGGACGGCCTGAGTCTCACCAAGGAGGTCCGCGAGCGTTGGCCGGATCTCGACGTCATAATCGTGACCGGCTATGCGTCGATAAAGGGGGCGGTAGACGCGATCCGCTACGGCGCTGCCGACTACATTACCAAGCCTTTTCAGCGCGAAGAGATTCTACTGGCCACCGAGAAGATCCTCGAAAAGCGCAGCCTGATCGACGAGATCACCTACCTCAGAAGTCAACTCTCGGACCGGTACTCTTTCGCCAACATGGTCAGTCGTAACAGGGCCATGCACGAGATCTTCGGGACGATAGAATCGCTAGCCGACAACGATGTCACGGTCTTGCTCCAGGGCGATTCCGGCACCGGCAAAGAGCTGTGTGCCCGCGCAATTCACTTCCAGGGTCGCAGGAAGGGCGGCCGTTTCGTCGCCATCAACTGCGCCGCCTTCCCCGATACCCTGCTGGAGGCGGAGCTGTTCGGCTATGAGCGCGGCGCGTTCACGGGCGCCGTTCATGACCGGGTGGGCAAGATCGAGCTGTCCAGTGGCGGCACGCTGTTCCTCGACGAGGTCGAGAGCATATCGCTGCCGATGCAGCTCAAGCTGCTGCGCGTTCTCGAACAGCGTGAGATCGAGAAGCTCGGCGGCAACCGGCTTGTGAAGGTCAACATGCGCGTGATCGCGGCTACGAACCGGAATCTCGAAGAGATGGTCAGCCGCGGTGAAATGCGAGAGGACTTCTTCTACCGGATCAACGTCGTGCCGATCCAGATTCCTCCTCTGCGGGATCGGATTGAAGACATTCCGTTGCTCGTCAATGAGATGCTCAAGAACAACCCGATGGCGCGTGAGCGCAACATAACGCGGGTGTCGAACAAAGCGCTGCAGGCCTTGATGAGCTACAGTTGGGGAGGCAATGTGCGTGAGCTTGGCAATGTCCTCGAGCGCGCCATACTCCGCACGAGCGGGCCCATCATAAAGGAGGTCGGGCTGCCGGCCGCGGGGACGTCGCCCCCCTCGGCGAGCACCTCGACTCGCTCGAGAGACTACGAGTTGCCGCTCAAGGAGTTCATCAAGAAGGCCGAACGCGAGTACGTGACTGCGTTACTGCGGCGCAACCGGGGAGGGATCTCGGCGACCGCGCAACATGCGATGATCGATGCTGCCACCCTGCACCGCAAGATGAAGGCGCATGGGCTCAAGCGCGACGATTTTCGCGAGGCGCGTCGCGAAAGCAGCCGGGCGCAAGGCTAGGCAAAGGGAGCGCGGGGCGATCGTCTTATGTCCTTATTCTACGATAAGTGTGTGACCCGACAGGCTCGTTGTGGCCGCGCTCACTCTCAGCCTCCACAGGGTGGGCCGGTGCGAGACGTTTTTGGCTACGGAGCGCGGGTTTCCGCGGCCGAAACCGTGGACAACCTCGCCCATGGTGTGGTCTTCTGGGAAGGTTGTCTGCGGGACCGGCGCATTGGCAGGGCGCCCGCCTGAGGTTCGGAGAACGGCATGTACGCACATTTCTACCAGCTCTCGGAAAGCCCGTTCAATCTGACGCCGGATCCGAAGTTCCACTACATCAACGAGTCCACCCGTGAGGCCCTGGCGGCGATGCTCTACGGCATCAAGGCGCGCAAAGGGTTCATCACACTGATAGCGGAAGCCGGCACCGGTAAGACGACGCTCCTCAAGCGCATCGTCGATGAGATCGAAGGCGAGACCCGCGTGGTGTTCGTCTTCAATCCCGGTGTGAGCTTCGAGGAGCTTCTCGAGTTCATCTGTGCCGAGCTCGGTATCGCCACCGATGGTCGCCGCCTCAACCTGCTCGATCGCCTCAACCAGTTTCTCCTCGATCGCCTCGAGGAAGGCCTGAACGTAGTCGTGATGATCGACGAGGCGCAGACTCTGTCCGACTCGGTTCTCGAAGAGCTTCGCCTTCTTTCGAATCTGGAAACCTCCAAAGAGAAAATCTTGCAGATCGTGCTCAGCGGACAGCCGGAACTCGAAGAGAAGCTCCGCCGGCCCGGTCTGCGGCAGCTCAGACAGAGAATAGGCGTACGTGCCACGCTCAAGCCGATGCGTGCCGACGAGATGCGCGCTTACGTGGAAACCCGTCTGCGCGGCGCCGGGTCGGAGAGAAGCGACCTGTTTACCCAGACAGCCTTGCGTAAGGTCTGGAGGGCCTCACAGGGGATTCCTCGAGTGATCAACGTCGTGTGCGACAACGCGATGATGATCGCGTTTGCCGAAGGCAAGAACCGCATAACCGCCAGTGTGACGGCCGCGGCCGTCCGTGACCTCGAGGGGCAGTCGCGTGGCGCTCAGGTGCTTGCCTCCTTCAAGGAGTGGCTGGCCGCGCCCACGGCGCGTTACTCGCTTGCAGGCCTCGCAATCCTCACGGTCGGAGCCGCGGCGCTATGGGCTCTGCCTGGTGCGGAAGTTCTCGAACGGCGGACGCCGGCCATCGTGCGCGCGCCGCGGTCCGAGCCAGCGGCAACCGAGTCGAAGGAGGGGCGTTCCGATAAATGGGCGAAGCGTGGTGGTCGGGTGCAGGCCGCCGGTAGCGGCGCGGTGCAACCCGGGCGCGGGCGTCCGCATGGCGCCGGAGGACGCTCCGCTTGGAAGGCAGAACGGCCGTCGGCTGGCCAGGAGAACGGTTCGGTCAGAGGTCTGCACGATATGCCACTGGCGCTCTCGGGCCTCTCCGAGCCCGTGGTCGGGGCCCGCGACGAGAACGTCGAGCGGGTGATGGCCGATTCGATTCGGCGGGCCGAGCTGCAGGCAGGCTCCACAGCGGCCCGCCTGTTCCAGGGACGTAGCGGCGAGGGGAGCGCGGGAAGTGCCGAGACAGCTGAAGTGGGCCCAGCCGGGATGGATTCGGAAGAGCCGCCACGGGTTGCGATGCGTCCTGTGGAGGATGCCGAAGTCATGGTTGCCGAGGTGTTCTTGCGCGCGGCCACGGACTTTGGCGAGACGGAGCTTGTCGGTCCCCCTGAACCCCCCGGTTTGGCGGTCTTGGATCCTCCAGGTGAGGCTGAAGCGACCGAGGTCGGCGGCTTGGACGAGGCGGACCCGTTTGCCGCCGAGCTCGAATCGCTCGCCGGGTTCTCCGCCGAGGGGGTAGTGGCCTCTCTGGGGGAGGCCCCGCTCGTGGCTCCGCCGCCGCTGAGTCCCGGCCAGCCGGTGATCGGGCGCTTCGTGCGCGTGGCCAAAGGCGACACCGTTTGGGCCATTGCGCTCCAGTATTTCGGTGCCGTCGATTCGGCCATCCTGACGCAGATTTTCCTCAATAACGCCGGGATTATCGATCCCCGTCGCCTCGAGGTGGGGGACTATGTGTATCTGCCCTTTCTGAGCCCCGAGCAGATGGTGAAGGCCGAGGGTGACGGTACTTACAGCGTTTTGCTGGTGGAAAGCCCCGACCGGGCCCCTGTAGAACAGGCGGCCGAGTGGGTGCGAGCGGCGTTCCCGGGTGTCGAGATGCGCGACGTCACGGTGGGCCGCAGCACCCCTGTGAGGATGCTCTACTCGGTCGGTTTTGCCTCCAAGTCGCACGCTGTAGAGGGGGCCAGGGACATCCTGGCGCACTTTACCGGGCATCGGGGAGGACAGCCGAGGGGCAATGCTCTTGTTGGCCGGCCGGGGAGTGGTTAGGCTCAAAACTGGCGTTGGCGCACGCCAGGGCCCTGCATTAGTGCAAGGCGCTGGCTTTGATGCTACTATCCGAGACTGAGATGACGCCGGGCCGCCTGGCGGGCGGAAAGAGAGGCGGAGTTGGACACCGAGCGAGCCGCGCCAGCGGGCGATGCTCGGGGGGCGAGACTGGCGACTGTTAGTATTGTAAGTTTGTTTGGAATGCTTTATCCGAGGGCGGTTAACGATGAGCCGGCTGCAACACGAGGTGTGCGCAGCTGCCGGGGTGAGGTCGTCCACCCAAGAAGGCGCGAGCAACGGCTCGGCCTGGCCCGGCAGATGCGTATCGACCTCGACCATTGTGGTCGTGTATAATTGACAGTCCGCCCCGCAACGTCGGGAGGCTGGAAAGGCAGCGGCAGAGCCGCTGGGCGACAATATGACCGAGGACTGGCCGCGCGGCCGCGGGACTGGTCCCGTTGTGAGTCACCAGCGCGAGGTTTGACAGTAATGGCGTCGTTGCACGAGATTCCGGCTACAAGGCGTACAGTTTACATGAAAAGGCTTGCACCACTGGTTCCCGTGCTCTCCCTGTTGCTGGTCGTTGGCTGTTCGTCAATCGAGGCCGTGCCTCGCTATCTGGGGCCGCAACAAGAAGCGATGGGTGCTACGGGCGAACCCTCGGTGCCGCGCACTTATCGCGTCAACTATGGAGACGTGCTGGGGGTGACCTTCGTTTATCACTCTGAGTTGGACACGGTCCCGACCGTGCGTCCGGACGGGCAGATTACGGTTCCCGGCTTGGGAGATTTTTACGCAGTCGGCTTGACGCCGGATGAGTTGGAGACCGACATCGCGCGGCGCGCCTCTATCACGCACAGGAATCCGGTGGTCTCCGTTCTCGTCAAAGAGTACACCCAGCACCGTTGTTACGTCGGCGGGAATGTCAGGCGGCCGGGGTTCGTGTCTGTTCGTCCGGGGCTTACCTCGTTGCGAGCCGTTCTCGAGCGTGGCGGCTTCACCCGTGGGGCTCGGCTGGATAGCGTGCTTCACGTCGCCTGGAGCCCTTCGGGGGAGTACTCGGCACAGCGCATCAATCTGGAGACGGTTCTGGAAAGCGGCTCATCTGCGCAAGATATCGTTTTGGGGCCAAATGACGTTGTCTACGTGCCTTCCACGTGGATTGCCGATGCCGGCCTGTTCGTCGATCAGTACATCAGAGATCTGATTCCGATCAGGGAACCCTCGACCCGGTTGCCGAACATCGGGGAATAGCGGAAAGGGCAATGGATCAACGATCGCTATACCTGCTCAGACAAGCCATGACGTCGGTGTTCAAACGCTGGCGCATGGTCGCTTTCGTCTTCGCGATTATCTTCATTCCT
>PIVZ01000840.1 GCA_003354045.1 bacterium | reverse complement strand
ACTCGTCGGGGACCGCCGTGGACAACTCGTTCAACGACTACTGGAACTTGACAGAGGCCCTTTACCGCGATGACGCCAGCGCGGGTCCTGGTGAGGTCAATGTCGATCCCGGCTTCGACGTGGCCACCTACGGCAGGGGCGGCTACCTGTTCGTTCCGGCCGCATCTCCCGTGAAGACCGCTGGTGAGGGTGGCGCACAGATGGGGGCCGAGGTGCTCTATCGCTACGAGGACGGATGGCTGACGGGCACTCCTTTGTGGCCGTGGCCGATGGAGGACCGCATCCAGGCCGAAGCCGGCGCGAGCGTCACCTGGGAGCTGGGCGGCGGGATGTGGAAGACCCTGAGCGGCGTCTACGACGACAACAGCACGGATCTCGCGGCCTTCGGCTTCCTCGCGGACGGTAACCCGGGGCTCGCCAGGGACTCGATCGGCACGGTGAGCGGCACCGACGTCTCGGTCACCGTTCCGTTCGCGACGGACGTGACATCCCTGGCCGCGACTTTCGGGACCACCGGACAGTCGGTTACGGTCGGCGGCGCGCCGCAGGTAAACGGAACCACGACGAACGATTTCACAGCACCCGTAATTTACACCGTACACGCGGCCGACCTCAGCACAGAGGATTACACGGTGACGGTGACCATCGCGCCGCCGGTATGTCCCGAAACGTTGGAAACGGACGGCTGCGTCGAGGTAGGTAGCGCCGAGATCAAGCTCGACGAGCGAAGGGCCGGCCGCGAGCGGCTGAAGGCCAAGTGGAAGAAGGCCGCCGAGACCCTCGTGCAGGACGATTTCGGCGACCCCCGCAACGGCTCGTCGATCTACGGCCTCTGTGTCTATGCGGATGACGGCTCGCGGGTCGTCAAGTACGAGATCGATCGCGGCAGCGGAGCGCTCTGTTCGGGGGATAGCTGCTGGAAGTCGCTCTCCTACCGGGGGTGGAAATACCGCGACAAGCTGCTCGAAGCAGACGGCATAGACCGGATCAAGGTAAAAGGCGGCTCGGCAGGCAAGGGCAGCGCAAATGTCAAAGGCGCGAACAACACGAACAAGGGATTCACGGAGCTTCCGCTGGGCGTCCCCGCCGCGCTAGAGTCAAGCGCCTTCGCGACCGTTCAGCTACGCGTCGATGACGGCGTGTGCCTCACCGCCGCGCTCGACACGATCAAGAAGCAGACGACGACCGAGTTCTCGGCCAGGAAGTAGAACGCGCGGACATGCTGCGTTCGCCCCGAGCTGGCGCACGCTTGGCTGCCTCGCGACGAGAATCCATGAATAACCCGGGCTAACCGCCGGACGAAGCGGCCGCATGCCAATACAGCGCACCCGCCTTCACGGCCCCTTAGCTTTGATCGCCCCCTCCCCATTCTCGTCGAGCACCGAGAACGTAGTCTGCCAGCACGCTCCGCTGGAGCCGTCGTCTATGATCAGCTGTGCGACGACCGGTTCCGTCAGCGGAATGGACGGAAGCACGAGGCTCGCACCCCGGCCGCCTACCTTTACCTTCGACCTGCCGGCCAGACCGGCCTTGAGCTTGACTCTGCCGACGCCGTCCGGTGTTCCCTCTCGATTCTTGTACCTGAACCCCGTCGTTCCCGTGGCCTTCCAGCATGGCTTGCTCCCGCAGGTCCCCATCGGCGGCACGTCCATCGCCATGAGCGGCTGCGCGTTCCCCGAGCCGTCGTAGAGGCAAATGCTGTAGACGCCATCCGGGTTGCCCACCGGATCGAGGAAGTCGGCAATGTCTG
>PIVZ01000237.1 GCA_003354045.1 bacterium | reverse complement strand
CCCTCGATCCTGGTGGGCTCTGCCTGCGGGTCAGGATCTATACTCGGCTAACCCGGGTTACTGGCAGGAGCCCGGCTTGCGCTCGCAGGGAAGCGAGTCGCCGGGTGTGAGGATGCAGTTGCTCTCGAGCAGTTCTCGCAGAGCAGTGCGCCCGCGGTGCACGAGAACGCGTGAGTTGGCCTCCGAGACACCGAGTATCGCACTTATCTCGGCGTGCTTGAGACCTGCCATGTCGTGAAGGGCAACTGCGTCGCGCTGCTGCTCGGGCAGGCGAAAAACATACTCGGTCAGGCACGATGACATCTCGGCCTTCAGAAGCGTCTCCTCGGTATCGTCGGCCGAGGGTAGCTGGTCGAGGATCGTCGGGTCCGGCGCGGCCACCGGCGCGCGCGCCGTGGCGCGGTAGTGATCGCGAACTATGTTGAGCGCGATCGAGCACAGCCAGCTCTTCTCCGAGGATTTCTTGCGCAGTGTGGCGCGCGTCTTCTCGGCACGCATGTAGGCCTCTTGCGTGAGGTCCTCGGCAAGCGCCTCGTTGCCGGTAAGGCGCAAGACGAACGCACGCACCGCCTGTCTGTGGCTGCCGCGGTCGGCGACAGCACCCACGTCATCCATCATGACTCCCGACGAAGCCGGAGCCGCCATGCTCATCAGCAGCAACAGCTCCCTTCGTCCTTCTTGTCGGGCTTCGGCGCATCGGCGCCGAGCAGTTCCTTGACGAAATTGCGCGTGGCATTGGCCGCGCCGCGGTTGACCAACTGCCCCACTTCCACGGCATCTGCCACGTCTTCGCGTAAGATTTCGAGCTCATCGCACTTGGCCAGGTGAAACTTCAAACAGGGATGGCAGTTGACGGCCGCCGATGCCCCGATCGCGATCAATTCCTTGGTTCTCTCGTCCATCATCGTCTCCTTCGCCGCCCTCCGGGACGGCTTGCGTCTTTGGCCATTAGACGCCAGCCGCCACCGAAGCGTTACGCTCCGGAGCCGATATCGCATCATAGAACCGCAGCCCGCTCTCCGGCAAGCCGAGCCAAGCCGAGCCCGAATCGTACCGGAGCCGAGGCGAGCGCCTCGCGCCATTGCTACACCCCGCTTGGTCAGCGGCTCGACCAGCGCAGAGAGACAGGCGGCGCAACCCGCGTCGATCCGGCCGGCCGAGTGGCGTCAAGGGGGTACTTCGTGGCATATTGGTTGTAGAAGTGTCTGGCAATCCAAGGGGACCGTCAGGGATTGCCGCGCACGACCAAGGAGGTTGATCCATGTCAAAGCGGAGTCTCGAGCACTCACGCCGCCTCGCGTCATCTTTGGCCCTCGCCATGTTGGTCATGGCGGCTCCAGCCATCGCCACCGTCCAACCCGGCGACCATATCTCCGAGAGCAACCTGGAGGAGGTCGAGGGGCTCGTCTCCCCCGGCATGTTGTGGGCCGTCGAACACGGCATGGATATGGACATCGTGCCATACCAGCGTATCTACCCGCCCACGGCCTACCAGGAGGCGGCCGAGCAGTACTCCGACCAGGCCTATCTCGACGCCGACAACGTAATGCACAACTGGGTGGCGGGCACACCGTTTCCGATAGTCGACTCCAACGACCCTCAGGCCGCCGCCAGGATCATGTACAACTACGAGCGTAAGTTTCAGTACATCGACGACATGCACCTGGCCATGGTGGACGGCGAGACCGGGGCGCTTTACGTGGCCGCGGACGGGAACGTGGCCTACCGCGTCGAGCGCCACTTCCTGGCCGAGTGGTCGCGCGTGCTCAACTTCACGGGCCGCCTCTACAACGAGCCCAAGCCCGAAATCACCAACAACCCCGACGGCGTGCTTCGCAAGTTCGGCTTCTACCCTCTCATCGAGCCATTCGACATCACCGGGGTCGGGTCGATCAACTACCGCTACATCGATCGCAGCCGCTTTGACGACACGTGGTTCTATATCCCCATGGTGCGGCGTGTCCGGCGTATGTCTGCCGCACAGCGCAGCGACGCGATGTTCGGCCAGGACATCGACGTTGACAGCTTCGGCGGCTACGCGGGACAGATCCCGTGGTTCGAGTGGAGGCTGCTCGGCGAAAAGCCAATGCTAGCCGCCATGCACGGACGCGAGATGCCGGGTAAGTTCTGTGAGGGTAACGGCGGTGCGACGATCTGCGACGCTTGGGAAATGCGGCCGAAGATGTACGTGATAGAAGGTCGCTCCTCCCTTGCCTCTTACGCTTACTCGAAGCGCATCATGTACGTGGAGAAGGAGTCGTTCACCATTCCCTACACGGACATGTACGACCAGAACAATGAGCTGTGGAAGACGCTCCACTATATAAGCCGCTACTCGGTGCGGCCCAATCCGAACGTCGATTACGAGTACGAGGAGCCGCAGCTCTTTCCATACGCGCTGTCGATCATCGACATGCAGGCATTGCACGCCACCCGGTTCTCGCTGCCAGGCGTCGGCTTCCCGGACGAAGCCGGCTGGTACCTGAACCAGGGGTCCGACGGCGAGCAAGCGGTCAGCGAGGACTGGTACGGCGTCGCGGCCCTTATCAACGCAGGGCGCTGATAAGAGAGCTAGTCCGTAAGCTGGATATCCCGGCCGAGGCGCTGATCGGTTAGAGCCTCTCGTACATGGCCCGGCGCTCCGGGTTCATCTCGGCCAGACTCTCCTTCGCGTCTTCGACTGATACTGCCTCGAGCGTGCCGTCTTCCCTCTGCACGACCACGCCGTTCTTGGTGAGCAGCTTGAAGCGTCGTTTGCGCTCGTCGCGCTCGGGGTGGCAGAGGAGCTGGCAGTTGCCGCAGGTCATGTTGATCTTGCGGTAGTTCGGCAAGGCTGGGTGGTGGAACCCGCCCTCGATCGAAGGCCGCGGCTCGGAGGCGCCCAGGCACTCGATCAGGACCGGTAGAAACTCCTCGTCCGCGTCGGGGATCTCGAAGCGGCCGGGCGACCAGGTGGACCATTTGCCGTTCTTCGCCAGCCCAGTGAATCCGCCGCACACCAGGTCGCAGCGGTGGAAGCTCTTGCGGGCCGCGTAGGTATAGTCCTGGCCGCCGATCGTTACGGTGTCCTTTTCCTTCTTGTCCATGAAGCCGGAAGTGCAAGAGGTCAAACACAGCTTGCAGTCGTCGCAGTAGTTGTCTTCATCGGAAAGGGGCTCGCTGGGGATCAACGGCGCGGTAGTAACCACGGTTCCGAGCACGATGGTCGCACCGTGGGTCTTGGTGACGACGTTGCCGGATAGTCCGAACCATCCCACGCCTGCGCGAACCGCAACATAGCGGTGCGAGATGTCGGGCATGAAGTCGTACATGCCCCGCGGCGTTTCCTTGCGGTAAACCCCGTTGGCCAGCACCCCGAAGGACGGGAAGCCGACCTGATCGAGATAGGAGGCCAGACCGACCGACAATCCGGTGACTATGAAATTCGTGCGAAAGTTATCTTCCTGGTGGCCGCCGTGGTCCTTCTTGGCCAGGTATGCGTCGATCTTTTCCTCATCGAACGGCAGCGCGAAGCTTATGGCGCACTTGGCGCCTTCGAGCACGTAGTCGAGGTCCGTTGACGGCGGCCCGCCTTCGAGCATCTCCCTGCTCGCGATACCCACGGCGATGGCACCCTGGGTCTCGAGGAAGTCGTAGCAGAGCTGGGTGAGCCCCTTCATGTCTGCATTCTCGGGAATCGTTGCGAATTGCTCTGCTGCGGCGGCCTCGTCCATGGTTCTCTCCTCTTCACGCGCGGTGCACCGCACCTGCGCCGTTTGTTCTCGACCCGGCTCCGTTCGAATAATTTGCATTACCCTCGGCGCCGGCCTCGCGCGAGAATTATACATAGTGTACAACATCTGACAAGCGAGAAACCGGGGAAAACTGTGTCTACTTCCGCCCAAGCCAAGCCGAAGGCCGCCCGCCAGTATCTCAGAGCCGAAGACAGGCGCGAGCAGCTCCTTACGGCAGCCGCCGAGCTGGTCGGCAAGAGCGGCTGGGACGCGCTCGGCATGATTCCCCTGGCCGAGACCGCCGGGGTGAGCCGGCAACTTGTCTACGAGCACTTCAAGAACGTGGACGAGCTCCATCTGGAGGTCACGCGCCACCTCTTCGACGGCGCATTCCAGGCCGTAGGTGAGGCTCTCGCCAAGCATCCCGACGACCTGCCTGCCGCCATGCGCACCGGCTTCCGTAGACAGCTCGAGCTGCCCCGCGGAGCTCGCCTGGCGCTTCGCGAGCTCACCTGCGGCCCGGCGGCCGCAGGCACCGCGTTGCAGCGCCTCAGGAAACGCGCCCGAAAGGAGGTCACCGATATGTGGACCGAGCCGATGCGCAAGCAGTTCGGATTGGACGACCGGATGTCGCGCTCACTGGCCTGGATGATGTCGGTCGCCCTGTGGGGCCTCTTCGACCTGGTTGACGACCGAACTCTCACCGCCGAGGAGGCAGCGGACTTCTACGTAGACACCGCGTTCGGAGCGGTCACCGCGCTGGCAAAGAAAAAATGACCCCCTCTTCAGGCTACTTGCCCCGACCGCCGAGCCGCCGTGCCACCTCGCGATAGATCTCCGCTCGCTCGCGCTTGCCGATTCCTATGATCAACACAACGAGCCGACCGCGACGCACCTCGTAGATGATGCGATACGCCCTCCTGCCGAAGTAGATCTTTCGATAGCCGGTGAGATCGATCCCCAACCGCTTGCCCAGAGGAGTTCCGAGTTCGGGATTCCTGGCCAGCTTCTCTATCTGCCTGGCGGCGAGCTTTCGCAGCGACCCGTCCAGGGCGTCGAACTCGCGCGCAGCCGCCGGAAGGAACTCGACCTCATAGGCCATACTTCGCCTTGAGTGCATCCCAGGACACCGCCTTCCCACGGCTCTTTCCTTTTCGCTCCTGGATCTCCAGTGCAGTGAGGAGGTGCTCGAGATCGCCAACCAGTTCTTCGTATTCTTCTATTGGTAGAATGACGGCCTCGAGCTTGTTGTTACGCGAGAGAACGACACGACCCTTGCGTCGGGCCTCGTTCAAGAGCTCGCCGAACTGCTTGGATGCTCTGGAGGAGGGCACGATCTCGTCTCTACTGTACGAAGTGTCCATACGGCAATATCTCCCACGTAATATCCGGTAAATTATCCGTCAATTATTACGTAACCACAAGACGCAACGATGGAACCATTCCGAAGTCACAAGGGAACCGAAGCGGCACCCACTCCAACCCGCATGCCGCTCAGTCGTCCAGCGCTGAAAGGAAGAGAAGCTTCGTCGTGCCGGCCCGGAAAGCTCGTCGAGCTAACCGCGGATGAAGGAGACTTGGGGGCCGGCGTCGAGGACGAGGCGGGAGGCGGGGCCGCACAGTTCGCCGTTGATGGTGTAGGGCTGGGGCTCATCGAACTCTATCACGACGCGGCCGGCCAGGTCGTCGTGCAGGGAATCGAGATTGGGGGGAAAGCCGAAGAGGAAGCGCCACAGCTTCCTGAGAAGCTGCCAGGGCGTGGGGTCGCCGGCCACGACGTGGAAACGGCTCTGTTCACGACCGCTAAGATAGAAGGGCCTCACGCCGAGCCCTATGTGGTCGATGCTGCTGGCGATGATCAGCGTGTAGGCATCAAACGCTAGCTTCTCTCCGTCGCATTCTACGCTGGCCGGCACGGTGCGAGCGACCCTGCCAATGAGCTCCGTCCCGAACAGATTCGAGAAGAACAGTACGATGAGCCAGCCGAAAGCGCTCGGAGCACCGGGCCGGTGTCCCGCGTAGTAAAGCTCGAGGAAGGGCGTTATCAAACCGGCGCCGACGATGTGGCCGTAATCGACACGGTTTACGCGAATGAGCCCGCGCCGCTCGGTCTTGAGCTCCCCCCCCTCTCTAAGCGTGCGTACCACCTTGGCTAGCAGTTTCTCGGGCCGCCCGAGCGCACGCACGGTGCGCGAGAGGTTGTTGATGGTACCGCCGCGCAGACACAGGAAGCTCGGCAGCGCCTGCGTACCCCAGATCCTCACGGCGCGGGTGAACGCATGGTAGTAGCTGCCGTCGCCACCGCACACGGCAAGGATGTCGACCTGGCGTTTCTTGAAGCGTTCGAGGCAGATTTCGAGCTCTTCGAAATCTTGGGTAGCTATAACCTCTCCGTCATCGCCAAGGATGGCGCACAGTCGCGCAACCCTGCTCTCTTTGCCGCGGTTGCCGCTGGCGTTGGGATTCACGATGACGCCGATACCAGACATCACTTCTGCGAGGCCACGAGCTGTCCGCACGCGGCCTTGATGTCGCCGCCGCGACTCTGTCTCACGATGGTATGCACGCCCGCGGCAAGCATCTTCTCCTGAAATGCATTGATGCGCTCGGGCGACGAGCACGCAAATCCGGCGCCGGGAAAAGCATTGAACGGAATCAAATTGAGCTTCACGCGCAGGCCGTGAAGCAAACGTACCAGATCGCCGGCATCGCGGTCGCTGTCGTTTATTCCGTCGAGCATCGTGTACTCGACGGTGATGCGCTTGCGTCGCGGCAGATCGAGGCGCCGGCAGGCCTCGATCAGGCGAGCCAGCGGGTAGCGCTTGTTGACCGGCATCAGACGCTCTCGCACCTCGTCGCGCGGCGCACCCAGGGAGATTGCCAGATTCACCGCCGTGTCCCGTGCCAGCCGTTCGAGCTGCGGCACAAGCCCCACCGTCGAGACCGTAATCCGCCGCGGCGATATACCCAGGCCCCAGCGCGCGGTCATGATCTCGATCGTCCTCAGCAGACGGTCGTAGTTAGCCAGCGGCTCACCCATGCCCATGAACACGTAGTTGGTCAACGGATGAGGGGCGGCGACGGCGCGAGCCAGCATGACCTGCACGACCATCTCGAAGGGCTCGAGATTGCGCAGAAGCCCCATACGGGCGGTGGCACAGAAGCTACAATCCAGCGCACAGCCAACCTGAGAGGAAAGGCAAAACGTAATGCGATCCTCACGAGGGATGAGAACACTCTCGACGGCCGCTCCGTCGCCGAGACGGACTAGCAGCTTGGTCGTCCCGTCGGCCGACTCCTCTCTGAGTGCGCACTCGGGAAGAGAGACGTCGAAGTCCTGGGCCAGCGCCTCGCGTAGCACCTGCGGCACGTTGTGCATGGCCTCGACCGGCGTCG